>JANJXE010000092.1 GCA_024709185.1 Paludibacter sp. | reverse complement strand
AATTCCGTACCCTGACGGTCGATCCTGCAAACACTACCGCTTTGCGAACTGCCATTGAACCTCAGCGTGAGAACCTGTATATTTTCAACACTAATCGAATTACAACACTTTCAGGTCAATTACGACAGTTAATACACCTATCCGATAGTTTTGCGGTTAAAATCTACGAACCCTATGCTTGGAAGACCTCCAAAACGGAAAAACCATCTTCCTTTTATCTTTCTATTTTCCGGAACGAATATTCTGAAAAAGAATACGAAGACTACATGCAGTTATTTTCCTCAGTTTTCAATTGGTTGCCTTCTACCGAGCACCCCCGGTTCGATTTACTCGGCTTCGATTTATTAAATTACTATTTTGCATCAATCGATCTTCCCGCAGATAAAAAGAAACTGCATTATCCGGTTTTTGAAGGTATTCAATCCACCATCTTATTTGAAAAAGTGACCGATAGGGGAGGCTATATCAACAAACAACTTAACCATTTTGAATGATGAACAGAATCGCTATACTCCTGGTTTCCGTTCTGAGTTTTGGTATTGCTGGTGGTTTACCCGCTCAAAAAGTTGCATTTATTCCTGAATTTTACCTGGGAGCCAATGGTGGAACCACTCTTTCGATGGTTAATTTTAAACCTTCGGTTCCACAGTCCTTTCTGATGGGCTATCATGGTGGTCTTGTGATGCGCTATAATTCTCAAAACCATCTGGGCACTCAGGCCGAACTCAATTATTCGCAACGGGGCTGGCACGATACATCGGGAAATTCGCGAAGGCTCGATTATATTGAACTACCATTTATGAGTCATTTCTACTTTGGCAATAAAGTGCAGTTTTACTTCAATATAGGTCCAAAAGTCAGCATCCTTGTCGGTGAAAGTGTATTAGCAGGAACGAGTGATGCCGCACAATACACCAGTATTGCCCGCCCGCTGGATTATGGTTTTTGTGGAGGCTTTGGATTTCAGTTTAAAACAGGTAAACAAATAGTTTTAATCGATACGCGGGCAAATTTCAGTGTCGCAAATATTTTTCCGGATCGAACAGCCGATTATTTTACCACTTCTAATCACCTGAATGCGTCGGTATCGGCAGCATGGCTATTAAGAACCAACTAACAACCAATCAATTTATGGAACAACGAATCATCACTACCCACCTGAATGTGTATCATTTTACCGAGCTGGAGCCCGAAATTCAGGTATTGGTAAACAAAGCAAAAGAACAATTTCAAAAAGCATATGCACCATATTCCCGGTTTAATGTGGGCGCAGCTGTCTTGCTCGAAAACGGAGCTCTTTTTGAAGGAAATAACCAGGAAAATTCTGCCTATCCTTCCGGACTCTGTGCCGAACGCGTAGCCTTGTTCTACGCTCATGCTCAGTTCCCCGATGTGCCGGTAAAGGCTATTGCCATTGCTGCTTACACAAATGGAAGTATTGTGGAAACACCTATTACTCCCTGTGGTGGCTGCCGTCAGGTGATGGTTGAGTCAGAGTCGCGTTTCAATCATCCCTTCGATATATACATGATTGGACGTACCCAAATTTATCATGTGGCAGGAATCAGTCAGTTATTGCCCCTGCAATTTTCGGAAACAGACCTGGCGAATCAATAATTAAACAAAGGTTATTAGTCACACTTTCGACGAAAAATTGTATCTTTGCACCCTCAAAATTGACTCATTGAGGCCTCACGTTGTTGGGGCCTTGTTGACAACATACGAACAACAGATAGTTTTACGATGGCAAAAGAATTAAAAGAACTGACAAGCAGAAGTGAGAATTACTCGCAGTGGTATAACGATTTAGTAATCAAAGCCGATTTGGCTGAAAACTCAGCTGTACGCGGATGTATGGTAATTAAACCCTACGGTTATGCCATTTGGGAGAAAATGCAGGCGGCACTCGACCAGATGTTCAAGGATACAGGCCACGTAAATGCCTATTTCCCGCTTTTTATTCCCAAATCGTACCTGAGCAAGGAAGCCGACCACGTGGAAGGCTTTGCCAAGGAATGCGCTGTGGTAACTCATTACCGACTCAAGCAAAATCCCGAAGGCAACGGTCTCATTGTGGATCCGGAAGCTAAACTCGAAGAAGAACTGATTGTCCGTCCAACTTCAGAAACCATCATCTGGAGTACCTATAAAAACTGGATTCAATCGTACCGCGACCTGCCTCTGCTCGTGAACCAGTGGGCTAATGTAGTACGATGGGAAATGCGTACCCGCCTGTTCCTTCGTACAGCCGAATTCCTTTGGCAGGAAGGCCATACCGCTCATGCCACCGAAGCTGAAGCGATAGAAGAAGCTGTGAAAATGATGAATGTATATGCCGATTTTGCTGAGAACTACATGGGCGTCCCGGTATTGAAAGGGGTTAAATCGGCTAATGAACGTTTTGCCGGAGCATTAGAAACCTATTGTATTGAAGCTCTTATGCAGGATGGGAAAGCGCTCCAGGCAGGAACTTCCCATTTCCTGGGACAGAATTTTGCTAAGGCTTTCGACGTTACTTTTGTGGATCAAACCAACAAGCAGGAATATGTTTGGGCTACTTCATGGGGTGTTTCCACCCGTTTGATGGGTGCATTGGTAATGACCCATTCCGACGACAACGGACTGGTGCTGCCTCCGAAGCTGGCTCCGTATCAGGTGGTGATCGTTCCGATCTACAAAACTGCAGAACAATTGGCAGCCATTAATGAAAAAGTAGCCGAAATTACCCGTCAGTTGAAGGCGAAAGGTATCACGGTAAAATACGATAACAGCGATAACAAAAAGCCGGGTTGGAAATTTGCCGAATACGAACTCAAGGGCGTACCGGTGCGACTAGCACTAGGAGCACGCGACCTGGAAAACGGAACCGTGGAGGTTGCCCGTCGCGATACCCTGAGCAAAGAAACGGTAACACTCGAAGGCATCGAAAACCACATTGCTGATTTACTGGATCAGATTCAGGCTAATATCTTTAAGAAAGCCCTCGACTACCGCACTTCAGTAACCCGGGAAGTGAATTCCTATGAAGAGTTCAAAGTTGAAATCGAAAAAGGAGGTTTCCTGCTTTGTCATTGGGATGGTACCTCTGAAACCGAAGAAAAAATCAAGGAAGATACCAAAGCCACCATCCGCTGCATTCCGCTGGAAAGCGATCTTACTCCGGGAAAATGCATAGTTACCGGCAAACCATCGGCACAACGCGTAGTGTTTGCCCGGGCATATTAATACCAAGCTTAAAATAGTAAAAACCCGTAATTGTATGATTCAATTACGGGTTTTTTAATAGCCTCACCCGGCACAAAGTGTGGTTCACCTCTTTTGTGCTTCGTTCGCTCCCTGGCTCGGGTCGTGCCGCAAGGCTTTGGGGAGAAACTTTTCCGGATACTTCGTCACATAGTTTTCTCCAAACAAGCGGTTATGAATGACCGTATTCTTGTAAATATCCCAGTCGAAACGCCCTTTCTTCCGGAAATACAAAGTCACCACCGACGAGCTGATTACTATAAAGGTAGAATACAAAATAGCTAACCAAATCATCTGACTTTGGAGCGGTTCCTTAAAACTTAGCAGAATCACTGCAAAGGCCACCGGGCCATTCTGAATACCTGTTTCCAGTGAAATAGCCCGCTGATGAAGAGGAAACATCTTCATGGCTTTAGAAAGATAATACCCGAAAAGAAAACCGAACAATCCTAGCCCGACAGCAGCAATATAAATTGTTACCGGTGTTTGTAAAAACAAATCTCCATGACGGAAAAAGGCAGTAAAGATAAGGTAAATAATTACGATCATCCCCACAAAACCAGCTGTATCTTCAGCTGTTTTGGCCCAATCGGGCGACTTATATTTCAACAACATCCCCAGGGCTACAGGCACCAATACCAACACCAGCGAACTGATGATATTGCCCGTAGGAATTACAAATTCGGCAGTTCCCCCTCCTGCCTGCATGCTATCAGTAATCTGTTGAATGAAGCCACCAGTGTAAAATTTCAGCAACAAAGGCATCATAACCAACGCAAGAATGGTAGAGGCGGTGGTCATGGAGATACTCAACGCTACCGACCCTCGGGAGAAATACGTAAACATATTAGAGGTTGTACCTCCGGGAAGTGCTCCTATCAAAATAAGTGCGATAGCATAGGCAGGCGATAAATTGAGCATCACCGATAGTCCGAATGCTATTAATGGCATCAGTCCGAATTGCGAAAGGAAACCAATGAACACACCGCGCGGACTTTTAGCTATTGCTTTAAAATCATTGATAGTAAGGCTCGCCCCCATGCCAAACATGATTACAAAAATCATTACAGCAAGTAAAGCCTGATCGATGGGATATAATAATTGAGCTGGAAATTCCATAATATTCGTTGTTTATGCTGATTTGTAAATGTCGTTAATTACTTCACCATACTTCTTTTCGATAATATGGCGCTTGATTTTGAAAAGATTGGTAAGCTCCACTCCTACCTCAAAGGCTTCACCCAAAAGGCGATAATCGCGCACCTGCTCGTAATAGCGGGTTGATCCGGAAACTGAATTGAACTTCTTAATCTCCTCTTTGATAATCTTATGCACCTCTTCGTTAATTGCCAGCTCGCCTACATGCTTCACTTTGAAACCTGCCTGACGGAAATGAAGCAAGGAAGGTACGATCAGTACGCCAAGGAATTTTTTATCCTGACCAACAACCATGCAGTTTTCAATGTATTCACTTCTCAACAACCGCATTTCTATTGGTTCGGGCTCAACATTCTCGCCGCTGAGCAACACAATGGTCGATTTTGAGCGACCCAGAATCTTCAGACAATTGTTGTGCGTCATGGTTCCCACGTCCCCGGTTTTCAACCATCCATCTACTACGGTTGAAGCAGTGAGTTCCGGTTCCTGAAAGTAGCCTTTCATCACCTGCGGACCCTTCACCCAAATTTCACCCCGCATGCCCCGTCCCTGATGGGGTAACTGATCGTTGGGATAGAGCACATTACCGGTTTCGATATCCATTATCTTCACTTCCGTTTCGGGCAATGCAGGCCCAACTGTTCCCACCACCAGGTTGTCGAAGGCACGCACCGAAATTACCGGCGACGATTCGGTCATCCCATAACCTTCGAGCACAGGAATACCAACATTATTGAAAAACTGATCGATGTGCAATGGCAAAGCTCCACCGCCCGAGATAGTTGCTCCCAGCGAACCTCCGGCACCCATGCGGATTCGTTCGAGCACGGCAACATTAAAGAAACCATACCAGGGCAACACCAGCAACCAGCGCAGAATGTGAAACGGCATCAGCACAATGCGCTTGAACAGCGATTCGCTCTTCAGTTGTAAATTCTTATTGTTGATGAAATACTCCGAAGCCGTGTAATGTTTCGATAAAAAGTAGGCAATATGAAACAATACCTGACGCACCGGATGCGAGGCCTTGATATTTTGCAAAATACGTTCGTGCAATTTTTCCCACAAGCGGGGAGCCGAAGCCATAAAGGTAGGCTCAATATTACGCATATCTTCCGCCAGGTTCTGAATACTCGAATAATAAGTACAACCGCCGAAGCCAATGGTATACATTTCCACAACCCGTTCGAACACATGCCAGATAGGCAGCACAGAAAGAATACGGTCGTTCATGTTGTGTTTACCCGGTAAGCTGCGCACCTGCGACACCATGTTGGCGTGCGTCAGCATCACACCCTTAGGATTGCCCGTTGTTCCCGAAGTATAAATCAGGGTAAATAAATCGTCGGGTTTAATAGCTGCAACGCGTTCTTCGGCACGCCGGTCGCCTTTAGATCGTAGTTCTGAGCCCAATGTTAGCACGTCGGTAAGCTTTCTCACTCCTTCTTTCACATTGGCCAGGCTATCCAGCACAATAAGTTCATGCAGGTCGGGAAGATCCTTTTTCAACGCCAAAACCCTGTCCTGCAATTTCTCATTTTCCACAATACAGAATCGGATGCCCGCATGGTTAATGATGTAAACCAACTCCTCGTCGGTAACATCCCTGCCCCGCGGCACATCAGCTGCTCCACACAGCTGAACACCGTAATCGGCCAGTATCCATTCGAAGCGGTTATCACCAAAATGACCGATATGTTCACGGGCTTGTACACCCAATTCAATTAGTCCTGTTGCCAGGTCAAGTCCCTGTTCGTATAGCGAACGATACGAAACCGGGTTCCATTTTAAAGGACTTTCGCGTGTTGCAAAAGCAGGTAATTCGCCATAACGATTGGCGGATTCACGGTATAAAAGATCCTGATTAGGCTCCTCAATGCGGTATCCCATCTTTTTTGTTGTATTAGTTATCTGTTCTGATTCCCTTT
>JANJXE010000082.1 GCA_024709185.1 Paludibacter sp. | reverse complement strand
TGCTGATGATGATTCCCGATATCGACACGATAATGCCCATGCTGCGTTCGTTCGGCGGGAGAGGAGAGTTTCACCTGGCTGCCGAGACCTACCTCGATTCCACCTATCGCTTCAAACCCTCCACCCTGCGAGGTGTGGCTTCGGTGAGCGGCGAAGACTTAGTGCTGATGGATGGCGAGACCTTTTCCGAAATTGCCAAAATTCTGATGTTCAATAAAAAAACGGTAAACAAGGTCGATAGCCTGGCCGCAGAATTTACGATATTCAGAAATGAAGTAGATATTTATCCGTTTCAACTGGTGATGGACAAATACAAAGCGGTGATTTCGGGCAAGCACAACCTCGACATGAACTTCAACTATCACATTTCAGTCACCGATAGCCCCTTGCCCTTCCAGCTGGGAGTGGATGTGTCCGGCAATCTCGACGATTTAAAAATCCGTCCGGCCAAACCGCGTTACTCTACCCTCTACCGCCCCGACCGCCGCCGCGAGGTAGATGTGAAGCAGTTGGAAATAAAGCAGATGATACGGAAAGCGCTGACGGAAGGGTTGTAAGCTATAGATATATCAATAATATTCCATTAAATTTGGTTTTTATTACAGATATATCTATATTTGCAGAAAAATCATCAACATGTATTCTGAACTTTACGAACTATCGGGCAGTGATTTGATTCGGCAACTTGGCAAGCGATACAGCGACTATCGTAAGCGGTTGGGGTACACACAAAAAGAAGTATCAGAAAAATCGGGATTGAGTATTTTCACCATCAGTTCGTTTGAAAACGGATCATCTACCGGACTAACAATGGCATCGTTTATCAAATTACTGCGGGCTATCGACAGCCTCGAAGAAATCGTAAAGCTATTGCCCGAATTACCCGAAAGTCCACGAAAATTGTTTGAAAAGCAACAAAAAGAAAAGGAACAATGGAAGCGAATGTAGTCAGGGTGAAGCTGTGGGGAATGACGGTTGGGTATCTTTCGTGGGATAAAAAATCGGGAGTTGCCTTGTTCGAATACGATCGGGAATTCATGCAAAAGGGGTTAGATATTGCTCCTCTGACTATGTCGGTGTATGCTCCCCGAAGTCAAAAGCTTATCCCGTGGACAGGAGATAAAGATAAATTGTACAAGGGACTTCCTCCTATGATAGCTGATTCACTTCCCGACAAATGGGGCAATTCTCTTTTCAGTGCGTGGCTGCGTGATAATCATATATCAACTAAAAAAACAAGTCCTGTTGATCATCTTTCATTTATTGGCAGCCGTGCTATGGGTGCGCTCGAGTATGAGCCGGCACGTAACTTAGGCGATGATTTGGCTTTATCCGTTGATGTTGATCAACTCTATCAGTTCGCCAAACAGGTATTGAATGAAAGACAAACGACTGTTTTAACTGCTGATAATTCAATTTTATGGCAGGATTTAATCAAAATCAGTTCGTCTCCGGGAGGTAAACGGCCCAAGGCGATTGTCGCCCTCAACAATGCTTCCGGTGAAGTGATTTCCGGTCAGGGAATTATCCCTGAAGGCTTTGATCATTTTATGCTAAAATATGATGATAACTCCTCCTATCCCTTTGCCAAACTTGAATATGTTTATTATCAGATGGCATTGGAGGCAGGAATTCAGATGATGCCTTCAGAATTACGTTCATACGGCAATGTTACTCATTTTCTGACACGCCGGTTCGATCGGATTGGAAATGACAGGATACACACACAAACCCTGGCTGCCATGTCGCCCGGAAGCGACAGCTACGAAGCTGTTTTTGCGGTAATACGCCGGTTGAATTTGCCGTATGAAGACTATCAACAGCAATATTTACGGATGGTGTTTAATGTGCTGGCACGTAACGTGGACGACCACTCCAAAAACTTCAGCTTTTGCATGACCCCTGATGGCGTTTGGCGGTTGTCACCGGCTTACGATTTAACCTACAGTGTCGATCCAGCAGCTCCGGCCTATATGAACAAACATTCCCTGTCGGTAAATGCAAGAACGCAGGGTATTACACGGGAAGACCTGGAAGAAGTTGCTCAACGAAATGATATTCACGATTATAAGTCTTTAATCGACCTGGTAAGCAATGCTGTTGCAAAATTCAGACAGTTTGCAGTTGAACAGAACATCGACGAACAACTCATTGCTCAGATTGAATCTGATTTTGTCCGGGTATAAAATCCGGATGAATAACGTAGTCTTTGAAAAAAGTCATCGCCCAGTGAACTTTAAAATTGGGTTTACTGTTACTAATTCAAAAATAAACAGCTAAACATGAAACGAGCATGTAAATACTTCACATCTTAGGTTATGGTAATTTGGACATGCGAGTTACATACGACCGTTAAAAAACAAATCATTACCGAATGAAACAAATCATTTTCCCTCTGGTTCTCATTGTGACTATCCTCACCCTTATTGCATCCACCTCAATACCCCGTGTAACCGTATGGATGATAGGCGATTCTTCCATGGCAGCCAAACCGGCCGATCAAGCCCCTGCGACAGGTTGGGCCGAAGGATTAAGGCCCTTGCTTAAACCCAACGTTGTGTTGAAAAACAGAGCCGTGGCCGGTGCCAGCACACTCAGTTACATCAACGAAGGCCGTTGGAAATCGGTACTCGACAGCATCAAGCCGGGCGATCACCTGGTGATTCAGTTTGGCCACAACGACAAGGATCCGGATCCCAAACTGCACACCGATCCGTTTGGTTCCTTCCAGGCCAATATTCGAAAAATGATTGAGGCAGCCCGCAAAAAAGGAGCGAATATCGTTGTTTGCACCCCCATTGTTCGTCGCCACTTTGATGCCAAAGGCCAGCTTCTCGATACACATGGCGACTACGTGAAAGGAGCCTGGGAAGTTGCATTAGCCACCTACACCCCCTGCATCGACATGGAAGCCCTGACCCGCGAATTAGTCACAAAGCTCGGCCCCGAAGGTTCCAAAAAGCTATTTGCTTTCAACGAAACCAAGCAGGACTCCACACATGTTAGCCCGTACGGCGCTGCTGAGTTTTCACGGATGTTTAAAGAAAATGTGGAGCGGTGGTTGGTGCCGATGAAGGTGTTTAAATAATGGTTAATGATAAATGATAAATGATTAATGGGTGGAGTGCGCGGTGATGCGCATTAAATGAAAACAGCATTACAGAATTTCATTGTTCCACTTCTCAGGTAGCTTTGTACTTCGTCAGATTTTGTGAATATTGGGATTAATCAGTATTAAACCTTCAATAAATCTGATTTGTATAATTACTGCTTTTTTATGACAAAGGTGAAAACCGAATCATCATCCTAAACACTCTTGAAGGATCTGATGCCCAGGTTTCAAGTGCAAGTTGTGCTTCTTCCGGATTGAAAATGCCGCTGATTAGCTCATTAACCGGACAGTTGCCTCTTTTCATGTATTCCAATACCGCGCGAAAATCTTCAGGCATTGCATTGCGTGAGCCTCTGATATCCATCTCTTTTTGTACAAATAATTTTGTTTCGAAAGCTATTTCGGTCTTGGCGTAACCAATGCAAACCACCCTGCCAGAGAAGGCCACTTCTTGTATAGCAGTGACATAGGTTTGTGGTGCCCCAACTGCTTCTATTATCACATCCGGACCATTTTCCCTGGTAATAATCCTAAGCCGTTCGGACAAATTTTCTGTTTTGGAATTGATGGTATGAGTGGCTCCCAACTTTTTTGCCAGGGTTAATTTTGCATCATCCATATCTACAGCAATCACGATGGCACCCCGCAATGCAGCTCTGACAACTGCTCCGATACCAATCATTCCACAGCCGATAACCATCACCTGGTCGAGATCGGTGACTTCAGCACGGGCTACAGCATGAAAGCCCACACTCATCGGTTCAACCAGTGTAAATTGCAGGGGTGTGATGGAGTCGTCGGTCAGTACCTTGTTCCAGGGAACAGCTATGTACCCGCACATAGCTCCATTGCGTTGTACACCAAAGGTTTGATTGTACCTGCATGCATTCGGACGTCCATTACGGCATGAAGTACAGTTGCCACAAGCTGTGTATGGATTGACAGTACACGCCATTCCCGGTAAAAATTGATCGGGAACATTATTACCCACCGCCTCTATGGTCGCCCCTATTTCGTGTCCTGGAATAACGGGAAGCTTTACCAGTGGATTCTTACCCAAAAATGTATTTAAATCGGAGCCGCAAAAACCGACGTAGTGAATTTTTATCAATACTTCGTCATTACTGATAGTGGGCTTTCTGATTTGAACCAGCGAAACTTTGCCCGGCCCGGTAATTTGTATGGCTTTCATTGGATTTTCCATGTAATTTTTTATAAAGATGATTTATCAATAAGTTCGATAAAGGGATTTTACTGTTTTCGTGAAAGGTAAGCCCTGCACGCATTTCCGCCGAGAATCATCGCTTTTTCACTTTCGGAAAATTCGGCAATGTAGTCAGTTACAATAGCCATCACCTCTCCGTAGTTGCCTGCTAACAGACAGACCGGCCAATCAGAGCCAATCATAACCCGTTCGGTCCCAAAAGTTTCAAAAACCACGTCGAGATAGGGTCTGATATCTTCAGTTCGCCACATTTGCCAATTTGCTTCTGTCACCATTCCCGAAACTTTACAAAATACATTTGGATAGCTTGCCAGAAGAGTCATTTTTTCTTTCCAGGGCGATAGAATGCCCTCTCTTATCAACGGTTTTGCGATATGGTCAATCACGAAAATCTGTTGTTCCGAAAAATGCGGTATAAATTGAATCGTAGCATCCAGATGTATTGGAAAGATAAGCAGGTCGTAGGTTAGCTGGTAAGGCTCAAGCATCTTCATACCTCCCATAAATGAAGGTTGAAGCATAAAATTTACATCGGCTTCATCGTGAATAACATGCCGCACTCCTGCAGCTTTCGGATGTTTGGCAAAGTGTGCAATCTCCATTTCAGCCTGTTCCGATTGAAGGTCGATCCAACCTACCACACCTTTTATAAATGGATGAAGGTCGGCAAGTTGAAGCAGCCAGTTGGTTTCTTCCAACGATTGACGTGCCTGGACAGCAATAGAACCGTCGAACCCAATCGTAGTCAGCTCTTTTACTAGTTGCACCGGTAAAAAATCATTTCTTAATACAGCCATTTCATCATTAATCCAACCATATTCGGTTGCATTGTAGTGCCAGAAATGCTGATGGCTATCAATTTTCATAAAACCGCAAATTAGTGAAACCGGAAAAAGTTACGTTAGTAGTTGATTACACAAAAGGATAGGCTGAATCGATCAGTTTCATTGCCTTCATATCTGCCCAAAATTCATCAGAAACCCTTGTCATAACTGAGTTAACATTTTCTTTTATATTGTTAGGATTAGAGGTGTTGAGCGCAATACTAATCACCCCAGGAATAGAAGTGGCAAAGCTAATGCATGCAACCGCCGGTGAAACCCGGTGCTTATTACACAAGTCAAAAAAGTCGCTCCGCCATTTGAAAATGCGTTTATTGGCCGCTGTATCGGGTTGAATTAGTTTGTAATCAAAAAATTTACCCCCGATTAAAAATCCGGCATGAAATACAGCTGAATTAATAATGCTTATCCGATTGTTGTGTAATTGCTGCATAAACTCCAGCAGTTCAGCCGGATGATGCATGATCGTCATACTGTTGGCAAACATTACCCAGTCGAGGTTAACCTCTTGCGTTATCTCCTGAATAACCTGCCAGTTTTTGGCACCAATTCCTAATGCTTTCACTTTCCCTTCTTTTTTTAAATCGGATAAGGCTTTGTAGGCATCGATTATTTGCATAAACCGTGAATCCCTTTCTTTCATAGACGTAGCAGAAAGCAGGTATTCGTCGGGATCGTGAACAGAAACCAACTGAGGCGAATATTGAGTGCCCAGTAATAGATTCCCCTGCTGATAACAGGCCATAATTCCATCGTAACTGATGTCCTGTGTTGCATCGTTTTTAAGATTCATCCATACGCCCGGTTCAAAGGTGGGTTCTGTAGATAGCAGCGCAGTTTGTTTCCAGCCCAATTTATTGCTGATTACTACATCGTCAGGGTTAACATGCAGTTTTTCCAGGCACTCACCTAACTTTTCAAGCGCTAATCCAGCACCATATTTTCCTGCACAATCGAATGCAACAGGTGAAGGAACTGCTTCAAAAGCCTGCCGAACGAGTTCAAGTTTCGTGTCATCAGACAGTGCTGTGTATAAATTACCCAGAGAACTGGTCCCGAAAATTATTGGTGGAATTCTTATTCCATTAACGCCGATCTCATTCATCCTCATGTTGGTATTGTTTGATGAAAATATGTTTGTATCTTTGTGTAAAAATTAGATTAGTCTACACAAAGATAGCTGTATTTCAGAAATATAAATATGTATATTTCAAACTGAAATATGTATAAAACAAACATTAGCCACAAGTTACCCGAGCAGCTGAAGTACGATCCCTGGGATGCCCGACAGGAAATTATCGGGGTGAAGCTTCAGCTCCATTGTAGTCGCTACTGGATGTTGTCGGAATGGGAGTGCCAAAATCTGTCATTGCCTTTCTGGAGGCTGTATCACAGCAAAACCGGAGGATCCTGTGTACATTACAGAGGCAAAACAACCGAGCTGACCAGTGATAAGTTGGTGCTGATACCTCCCTATACTGCCTTTTCGTCCAATATAAATACCTCTGAATCCATGGTTGAGAGTATCAAGGGTATCCGAATCAATACCGAACAACAAGTTGAGCAGTATGCTGCGTTGGGGATGAAGGATCAGTTTTTTGTTCATTTTAACCTCGACTATCCGTACGATAGAGCAGAGCAGGGCGTGTATTGTTGTCGGCTAAACGACTACTGGAAGCAGGAGTTGTACGCCATAGAAGCAGAGCGGTTACTACACCCGAACGAAATCGGTTTTTTAAGTTCCATGAGGCTTAACGGGTTGATAATATATGCCTTACAACAGCAGTTGCCGGAGATGTGGAATATCCTGTTGCCGGACAAACGAATTCAGAAGGTGCTTTCTTTTATTGAAACAAATTTAGCAAGTGAGCTTACAATAAGCAGTCTGAGTGAGGTGGCCAGTCTGGCAGCTAACTCATTAGCGCGGTTATTTAAGAGAGAAGTGCAGAAAACACTGCATCAATACATTCAACAAAAACGTATCGAAAAGGCGATACTGCTGTTATATCACTCTACCCTTGAAATTGAGGCCATTGCCGACGAATGCGGTTTTTACGACAGGCATCATTTTTCGAAAGTATTTAAAAGTCAAACCGGTTTTTCTCCTGCAAAATACCGGTTGCGGATTGGGCTTCGGTAAAGGGAAGTTCTTTTGTTGGATTTTAAAATAAAACAACCATCTGTATTATACTTTTTACAGATGGTTGTTGCCCAACAATCTTATACTACCTGACTAACTAATAAATTCCGTTTTATTGACTAAAAGATCGTTCATAACATATTCTTCATCCGGTCCGAAAGGAGGATTCGACTCCAATGCCAACGATATTTCATTGTCCAGTACGATGATTTCAATTTCCGGACTCACGTATTTTTGATTTTCTGTTTTCATTGTATTCGTCGTTTTATTCAATTATTACTTTCGTAGTGAAGCCTGTATGTTGGTTGTCCAACTTCACAATATACATTCCCTTATTAAATGCTTTTCCGGCCAGAGCTGTATTTTCTGTGTTCCCTGAAGTTACAATGCTGCCCACAATATCATAAATCGAATAGTTGCATTGGGTTTCCGTTTCAATGTTGATTTTATTGGTATCTGTCACATACACTTTTGCTTTCAGAGCAGGTGTGTGGGTAAGATTAGTTGACAGGTTTGGAGCACGGAACATAAGTGTAAACCGATTCGCTGAAACAGGTGTTGCATCGGCATAAAAGCTATACGACTGGCCTTCTGTCAGATCCGTTTCAACAGCAGGATTTGTTGATTTATCACTCAGGATTACACGTACATCAGTAACGAAATTCTTTACTTCTGTGGCCGAAATTGTAAACTGATTGGCTTGCAAAGTAGTAAAACCCAACGGCATTTCTACATTAAGGGGTAATTCCTGCATCCCGTTGATTACTAATTTTTCCGAAGCTAGTTGAGTGAAAATTTCGGGAACCACGGAGATGTTATTGAACATCTTTTGAGAATCGTACTCATCGTAGGTATTCAGCGCATGGGAGTCTGAGTATAGAACGGTCTCGTCCGAATAGCTTCCGTTGCTAACCTGCAAACGAAGCAATTGTTGCGTACTGGCTTTAGGTGCTTTCAGACGATTGGATAATACTGATTGATCCTGGTGCGAACGCATGGCATTGGTAAAACCAAATTCATTGGTTGCCGAAGTCGTTTTAATCCAGAAACTCTGCATAGGAGGAATAATCGCAGTTCCATCCTTTACACTTATACCACCGGTAACGTTATAGGTATGGAAATTATAGGTACCTTCCTTTTTGCTGCGATACCAGATTGAATTGGTGACATTGGTTTTGGTTGCCTGTGCAAAATCCACATAAGATGCATAGGGATTACCAACCAGATTAAAGCCCAAAGGCAGATTTGTTACCGATTTATCACCGGTATTTAATGTTCCTCCGGTAAAGTTGATTGTGGTGTTCTGCGCCGGCGATTTGGCAATATATCCCTTCATCACCTCCATAGTGGCGCCTTCATCAACCCAGGTTGATCCATTATAATACACCAAACCGTTTCCGGTAGCAGTGGTTATAGTATTGGTTGAAGCTGCCGACAACGGACTGGAAATGTACCAGTTACGACCAGTAGGCCCGGTGGCACTGCTTGATATAAACTGTTCTACATTGTATGTGGCACCACTTCCGCTGATGGTTGCGGGTGTAAGTATGGTGGCAGTACCATCAGCACTGTTTGATAATAAATTGAGGGTGCCGTTGTTTTCCATTGTACCGGTAATGGTAAGTTGCTTGCCGGGGTTAACGGTAACTGTACCTCCTGCATTTACAGTTAAGGATACCATGGAAGCCGGTTGTGTAATGGAAAGCGTTTGGGCAGATTCAACTACTCCTGTAGCTTGGTATGCACCCAGCGTTTTGCTTCCGGCGCGTGTGAGGCCGGTGATATCGGTTGTTGGTACAGATGCTGTTAAAGTCACTGAAGCGCCTGTTCCTCCAATTAAATAGCTTGAAGGAATAGTTTCCAGGGCTGTTGCGGTCACACCCACAGAAGCTGTTGAAGTAATTTTGAAATTTGAAGCCCGGATAGCATCGTAGGTAGCCTGATTAAAATCAAC
>JANJXE010000481.1 GCA_024709185.1 Paludibacter sp. | reverse complement strand
AATATGTACAAGACCATCTTGATGCACTCCTACATCAACAAAACATCCAAAGTTTGTGATATTTGTTACGACACCTTCAAGTTCCATGCCTTGTTTGAGGTGACTTATTTCGGTTATTCCTTCTTTGAAGCTCGCATATTTGAATTCTTCTCTTGGGTCCCTTCCAGGTTTTTCCAATTCTTTGATTATATCATTAAGAGTAAGTTCTCCAATCTTATCATCAATATATTTCGATAAATCAATTTCTTTGACCTTATCTCTGAATGTAGTAATATTGTTCAGGTCTAAATTAAAATCTTCAGCAATTTTTTCAACCACATAATAACTTTCTGGATGAACGGCAGTGTTATCTAGAGGATTAATACCATTTCTTATTCTTAAGAATCCGGCAGCCTGCTCAAATGTCATAGGACCGAGTTTGGATATTTTCAATAATTCTTTTCTACTTCTGAAAGCACCATTTTCATTTCTAAAATTAACAATATTTTCAGCGATTTTTTCAGATAGCCCTGCAACATAGGTTAAAAGTTCCTTTGATGCAGTATTCAGATCAACACCTACAAAATTTACACAACTTTCTACTGTTTCTTCAAGCTTTCTTTTGAGCAATTTCTGGTCAACATCGTGTTGATATTGCCCTACTCCTATTGATTTGGGGTCAATTTTTACAAGTTCTGCCAACGGATCCTGCAATCTTCTTCCAATTGAAATAGCCCCCCTAACGGTTAAATCTAAATTTGGAAACTCATTTGCTGCAATTTCACTGGCAGAATATATAGAAGCACCTGACTCATTTACAATTACTTTAATTACTTTCTTTGATGCATTTTTCAATACATTGCTAACAAACTCATCTGTTTCTCTTCCGGCTGTACCATTACCAATAGCAATCAGCTCCACATCATACTTCTCTAATCTTGAAATCAAGTAATCAGCTGCTTGTTTCTTTTCATAATCAGAATTATGGGGGAAAATTGTCTTGTACTCAATAAATTTCCCGGTT
>JANJXE010000478.1 GCA_024709185.1 Paludibacter sp. | reverse complement strand
GTGCGGGTATTACTTGCACGTGCGTTGTTTGGGAAGCCCGACAACCTGTTGCTCGACGAGCCTACCAACGACCTCGATGTGGAGACGGTGATGTGGCTCGAGAATTACCTGGCCAATTACGAGAATACGGTACTGGTGGTTTCGCACGACCGTCACTTCCTTGATGCGGTGAGTACACATACTGTCGATATTGATTTTGGAAAGATACAGCAGTTTGCAGGAAACTATTCCTTCTGGTACGAATCGAGTCAGCTGGCCCTTAAGCAGCAGCAAAATCAAAATAAGAAAGCCGACGAAAAACGCAAAGAGCTGGAAGAATTTATACGCCGCTTTAGCGCCAACGTGGCCAAATCGAAACAGGCTACCAGTCGTCGTAAGATGCTGGAGAAGCTCAATGTGGATGAAATACAGCCTTCGACTCGCAAGTATCCCGCTATTATCTTCACCCCCGAGCGTGAGCCGGGAAATATGGTGCTGGAGGTGCAGGGACTGGGCAAAACCCTGGAAGATGGCACGGTGCTGTTCCGCGATGTGAACTTCAATGTGGAAAAAGACGATAAGATCGCTTTTATTTCGAAAGATCCCCGGGCAATGACTGCTTTCTTTGAGATTATTAATGGACACGATAAGAACCACGAAGGGAAATACAACTGGGGACAAACCATCACGCATGCCTACCTTCCCCTCGATAATTCGGAGTTTTTCAATACCGAAATGAGCCTGGTCGACTGGCTGGCACAGTATTCATCGGATACTACTGAGTTTTTCCTGCGTGGCTATCTGGGTAAAATGCTGTTCTCGGGTGAAGAAATCTTTAAAAAAGCCAGTGTACTCTCCGGAGGTGAAAAGATGCGCTGTATGATTTCGCGCATGATGCTCCGTAATGCCAATGTGATGGTACTCGATTCGCCTACCAACCACCTCGACCTGGAATCGATACAGGCCTTCAACAACACCCTTACAGCCTTCAGGGGCAACATTCTGATGAGCTCGCACGACCGCGAGTTTATGGATACCGTGTGTAACCGCCTTATCGAGCTCACCCCAAGAGGTATTATCGATAAGCAGATGACCTACGACGACTACATCATGGATGAAGATATTGCAGCGGTACGGGCAAGGATGTACAATATTAAATGATTAATGGGTGCGGTCGGGTAGCCATGTACTTTTAAATACTCTTGCAGGTTTACACAAACTGTACGGGAACGGTGAAGTAAAAGGTTGATCCTTTGCCTGGAATAGATTCTACGCGAATAGTGGCATCGAGCACATCGGCAATTTTGCGGGCAATGGATAAGCCGATACCCAGTCCATCGTAGCGACGACTGTGGCTATCGTCGAGTTGCCGGAATATATTGAATATGTACTTTTGATTTTCAGGGTCAATACCAATTCCTGTATCCTTCACATACATTTCAATACTATCGTCGATCCGGCGGGCACCAAACTCAATACTACCCGAATCGGTAAATTTTACCGCATTGCTGAACAAATTGGAAAGTACCTGATGAATTTTCTGACGATCGGTAATAAAGTTTTGCTTCATCAACTCACTATCGGGCCTGAAAACCAAACTGATTCGTTCATTTTTCATCGAACTGCTGAGCATCTCGTTGAGAACACTTCGTGCATTCATAAACAATTCGACGCCTTTCATAGCATTTTGCCTGACCACTATTTCGCTTTGCTCAGTAAGGGCCAGCGAAAAGACATCCTCTATCATGGTAAGCAAAGCACTCCCACTTCTGTGGATATCTTCAGCATACTCGCGGATATCGGGTTCTTTAGAAGCCACACTTATCAATTCGCTGAACCCCAAAACATGGTTGAGAGGAGTGCGTAACTCATGACTAATGGTGGCCAGAAATGCCGA
>JANJXE010000019.1 GCA_024709185.1 Paludibacter sp. | reverse complement strand
CACCGGGGTTCCACCTCTTCCCATTCCGAACAGAGAAGTTAAGCCCGGTCACGTCGATGGTACTGCGTAACAGTGGGAGAGTAGATAGCCGCCGTTTTTTTAAACTCCTGATTACAATACTGTAGTCGGGAGTTTTTTTGTTACATGCTATGCTTATTCATAAATATTAGTACATTTGCTTAAAATTAAATTGCAATGATGTCAGATCCTGTATATTCGAATGTCCGACCATTTAAATCGCAATGGTTTGTGCTTTATACTACCCCAAGGGCAGAAAAGCAGGTCGAACAACGTTTGATGGCTGCAGGAATAGAAGTGTTTCTTCCTGTACACCTTTCTCCCCGAAAATGGGCCGACCGTGTCAAGATGATTGAAGTTCCCCTGTTTTCTTCTTACATCTTCGTTAAAACAACTGATCCTGAATTGCGGAAATTGCTTAAAATTCCGGGTGTGGTGCGCATCGTTTATCACTCAGGCGCGCCTGCACGTATTCGTGAAAAAGAAATCATTGCTATTCGCACGTTCCTTGATAAAGCCCGGGAAAAGGAACTTATTCATGAAATCGGAGAGGATTTGTTAATTGCATGTGGCCCCTTGAAAGATATCTCAGGAAAAGTGAAAAAAATTAATAAATCTCATTTGCTTTTATATATCGAACAATTAGGTTGTTCTGTATGTGTGTCGCTTAATCAGGTAGTTAAATCTAAACGCGTAGCTATCGAATGAAAGCTGATATCTATCTGATACTGGCTCTTCTTCTGATTGTAATATCGCTTGCCATGGCGGTGTTCAACCTGAAAGCAAACAGGAATATTTTGTATCTTTCGTCGTTTTTAGTAATTTTAGGACTCGAAGGTACCTTGTCCTGGTTTTTTCACGCTGAACATAGTAACGCCAGAATCTTTGCCTTCTTTTTTAATCATACGGCTCCTCTGTATTCACTGAAAGCTCCTCTGTTGTACTTTTTCGTCAGAGGTAATATCCGCGACGATTATCGGTTGTCAGCAGTCGACTTTCTTCATTTTATACCTGCTCTTATACATCTTATACTTATTGTTCCTTATGCCTTGCTCCCTTTTAATGAGAAAGTTGATATCGTTGCTTTTATATTGGAAAACAGGCATTTATATGTTCATACCGATCTCTATTATCCATATCCACATATCTGGAACCAGTATTTCCGGTCGGTTCAATTAGTTGTTTATGCGGCATTTTCTATAGTGATAATGCTACGATTCCGTAAACAAACAACGGAACTGCCCGCTAATTTACGTTCTGTTTATCAAAGTTCTTCTAATTGGATATTCCTTCTCCTTGCTTCATTTGTCATAGTTGGTTTATTACAGTTAACAATGGTGATTCAGCCGGCTACTGGTAACAGTCCTATGCAGGCCATGCATACTGTTTCAGACATGTATCGATATGCATTGATTGTATATGTTCTGATACCCGTCATTTTACTTGCAAATCCTAAATTGCTGTATGGTTTCCCATCATTCAGACTTCCTGCTGTTAAAAAGCCCGGGTATTTTTTAACTGAATACGAAACGGAGATTCCCTCTGGTTCATCCTACTCTGAACGCATCTCAGTTAACATGGATACACTTTTTACCGATATAAAGAAACTGCTGGATATACGCCAGCTGTATCTGGATCCGGAGCTGAAAGTTTCCGACATCAGCGAATTGTTACATGTTCCTGCCTATCAAATTGTGCTGTGCCTTTCAATTAAGGCTGAAAAACCAATCGATGTCTTTTTGAATGAATTCAGGGTTAAGCATGCAATTAGTTTGGTGAAAAAGAATCCTGAAAATCAATCTCCTGAGATATTAGGTGCACAAAGTGGTTTTAGATCAGTAGTGGAATTTGAAAGAGTATTTCGAAAATTTACGGGTTTTTCCTTCAGGGCCTGGTATGAAATGACCATTACAAAACGTAAAACCCTATAATTCCAGATGAAGTGCTTCGATGCGTTGGTTCAGAAAAAGGGTGGCTGATGTGTTGAATTTCCCGGGCGATTCGGTGGTAAAGTAGATGCAACCACCACCTTTACGGCACTTTTGTTCCATTTCCGGATGACGCGTCAGATAGTCTTTCAGACTTGCAGCTACAATAGTTCCCTGCGAAATAATACGAATTGAAGGCATTAGATAGCGTTGAATTACGGGAATCAGTAAAGGATAATGCGTACATCCAAGTATAATGCTATCGATCTGTGGATCAAGTTGCATCAGTTCGTTAATGTTTTTCTGAACAAAATAGGCTGCTCCTTCCGATAAATGCTCATTATTTTCTATAAGGGGTACCCACATGGGGCAGGCAACTGCATGAACCTCTATCGATGGGTCAATTTTATGAATCTCTATCGGATATGATTCTGATTGAACAGTGCCGGGTGTAGCAAGTATACCCACATGTTTTGTCGATGAAAGAGTCGGAAGTATTTCAACGGTAGGTCGGATAACCCCCAATACACGCCGTGAAGCATCGATGCGTGGCAAATCATTTTGCTGAATGGTACGAAGAGCTTTTGCAGAAGCAGTATTGCAAGCCAGAATCACAAGGTGACAGCCCATCGAAAACAGCTTTTCCACACATTCAAGGGTATACTGATATACCACTTCAAACGAACGGGTTCCGTAAGGCGTTCGGGCAT
Source organism: Paludibacter sp. (assembly GCA_024709185.1). Taxonomy (GTDB): domain Bacteria; phylum Bacteroidota; class Bacteroidia; order Bacteroidales; family Paludibacteraceae; genus Paludibacter. The sequence continues at coordinate 1,720 of JANJXE010000019.1, read as the reverse complement.
TATCGCCTAGGTAAATATAATCGTACTGAGGAAGTGCCGTACGTATATCGTTCAAAATGGTCAGTCCGCCGTATCCGGAATCAAAGATGCCAATGGGTCCCATATCAATTGCGCTTATCAAGACCCCACATCAACTTACTTTTCAGTGTGTCGACAAAGCTATGGTGTTGTTGACGTGCTACTTTTGTGGTGTAATCGGCCTTAGTTATACGTATTTTTAGCTCTTGTTCGAGCACGGTCGACCTTCCGTCGAGAGCTACCTGATAAAATCCATTGCGGGTTACCACTTCCAGGTCTACTACCCAGTCATCGGGAATTACCAGCGGCCTGACGGTCAGACTATGTGATGCAATAGGCGACAACAGGATGGTGTTGGCCTGAGGCACAAGGATAGGACCTCCCACACTGAGTGAATAGGCCGTTGAACCGGTAGGAGTGGCAATTATTAATCCGTCGGCATGGTAGGAGTTAAATGCTTCTCCATTTAGAAATGTATGAATGGTAAGCATCGATGAACTGTCCTGTTTGAGGATGGCCACATCGTTCAGTACAACTGGATAATGCATGTTGCGCTGATCCGAGAATTCCACTTTCAGCAGGGTTCGTTCTTCTATGCTCAGGGTATTGGTCATGATGGCATCCAGTGCATACAGCAGTTGATCGCCGGAAACATCCGCTAAAAATCCAAGCCGACCGGTGTTAATCCCCAGAATTGGTATGTTTTTTGCACCAATTCGCGCCGCAGTTGTCAGAAAAGTACCATCACCTCCAATGCTCAGAGCCAGATCTGCAGAAAATGTATCTGAATCGATGAGCAGAGGTTCAGGCCATTTTTCATCACTGTTTTCGTTAAAATATTCGTATAGCTGACTGTCGAGCAGCAGTCTGACCTCTTTGTCGTGGAAGTATTCAAATAATACTTTCAGGATAGAAAGGATAGTGGGCCGGAAGGTGTTCCCGAAAATGGCTATAGTCATAAGTTTTTTAATTCGTGGAATTCAACTATTTTTGTACGAATATTCATTGATTGGATCGGTTTGCAAAGGAAACATTTAAAAACCGATTATGCAAATTTTATAACTGACATGACAAAACTAAGCGTAAATATAAATAAAGTAGCTACACTCCGCAATGCACGTGGTGGTAACATCCCCGATGTGTGCAGGGTGGCCCTTGATTGTGAACGTTTCGGGGCCGAAGGAATCACTGTTCATCCCCGTCCTGATGAACGGCATATCCGTTATCAGGATGTTAGGGATTTAAAACCTCTGCTGAACACCGAATTCAATATAGAAGGCTATCCCTCGCCTGAGTTTATTCAATTGGTTACCGAAGTAAAGCCTGCACAGGTTACCCTGGTTCCTGATCCCCCCGGGGCTATTACTTCCAATGCTGGTTGGGATACTTTTACTCACCTGGAGTTTCTGAAAGATGTGATCAAAAAATTCAAACATGCAGGAATACGTGTTTCGGTGTTTGTTGGAACCGATTTGAAACACATTGAATACGCGCAGAAAGCGGGTGCCGATCGGGTTGAACTGTACACTGAACCATATGCCAGTGAATATGTTGTAAATAAGGAAAAGGCTGTTGCGCCCTTCGTCAGGGCAGGTGAATATGCACTTTCGCTGGGTATGGGATTAAATGCCGGTCATGACCTTAGTCTGGAAAACCTTGCATACCTGAAACAATGCCTGCCGGGAATACACGAAGTTTCTAT
>JANJXE010000474.1 GCA_024709185.1 Paludibacter sp. | reverse complement strand
ATCTGGTCGTAGCCATTAGTCTTATCGCGTTTCTAATAGCAGCCCCGATTGTATTACACCTGTTTTTTGGTTCGAAATATAATTCTTCTATCTCCTATATTACAATTCTGGGTATAGGATGGAGTTTACGACAGCTTATACAATTAAGAAGCAGTGCCATTTTTGGGATGGGTAAAATTGAATACAATGGTTACACCTCGCTTATTGTATTCATTTTCAATATTCTTTGCTACCCGATAATGATTCTTTCATTTGGATTTATGGGTGCTGCACTTACCTCCATACTCAGCGGTCTGGTGGTTTACTTTGCTTCACTTTATTATTTCAGGAAAGCGGTACAGAAAACACAATGGGAGGCATAAGTATAAACCCTGCCTCCCATTACAATATATATATAAAATTATACCAGTCTTTTAATCAAGTCTTCCTTTTCACCAACCAGCATATCGATTACCGGTATTTCAATCATGGTATATGCTCCCGGACGTGCTTTCATGGTTGCACGGGCACACGATACCAGAATTTGTCCGGTTAAAGCCGGATTGTTAATTTTCATATTGAACTCGAAAAGCTGGTTGTAAGTAGTACCGGAAACTCCTTTACGAACAAGATTCACACCATGTCCCATGTCGATAAGATTATCTACACAGGGAACCTGAGTTACATGCGTTTCATCGTGCACAAAGTAAGCATCGGTTTTGATTGCATTGGCAACTTCCTCAAACTTATATCCTTCTTCAACTTCAATGTACACCATCCGACGATGGATACCTGTACCGGTAGGAATAGTCATCGACAGCGCTTTTTTAACGCCCGGAACGGCTTTAACAGCCACTGTGTGACCCATGCTCATACCCGGACCAAAGTTAGTGTAAGTAACACCTTTGGGTGCCATCGCTTCAAGTAATGCACGAACTACTGAATCGCTTCCAGGGTCCCATCCTGCAGAAACAATAGCTACCGCATTGTTAGCCTGAGCTACCGGTTCAAGTTCCTGACGAAGTTCCCAAATGGAGCTGTGAATATCGTAACTATCCACAGTATTAATACCCAACGCAAGCATCTCACGAGCCTGGGCAGGTACGCTGCGGGTTGGCGAACAAAGTACAGCTACCTGCACATCGTTCAGCTTACGAATATCATCCACAATGGAAATACCTGTTAATTCAAGGGGATTGTTGGCTGTTGAACCAGCACGACGAACCACACCCGCTACTTCGAAATCGGGTGCCGTTTGTAAAGCTTCGAACACAGCTTTACCGATATTGCCATATCCTACTATGGCAGCACGAATTTTCTTCATTTTCTCTGTTTTTAGTATATTGTTTCCTGATAAAGGGATTGCAAAGGTACTAAAAGCTGTGTTTCAACAAAAAAAAACGATAAAAAATGTTTTTTTCAGTGATTTTAGAATTACAAAATGAAATGTAAATAGCTTTATTAACTTTCAATTTACAACATTAAAAACAGCAATACTTACATTTCAATAGTTAACATGAAAAAATTCTACTTTATCGTAATAATTTCTGAATCAAATCCTGACGATTAATCTTTTGCAAGGTCCTGTAAATTTCCTTTTTATATTCCGGTTTGTACCAAAAGAAAAACTGCCGCTGTTCCAGTTTTTCCTGTTTTGTACGTGGTGTGTACATAGGCTCCAGGGTATAGGGATGATAACCGGAATAATAAATCTCAGTTGCAACCGTCATCGGAGTCGGTGTAAAATCCTGTACTTGTTCGAGCTTAAAATCCAGGTTTTTGGTACGGATAGCCAAATCGGCCATATCTTCGGGACCACAATTGGGATGACTGGAAATAAAATACGGAATCAGTTGTTGATTTTTACCCGTTTCGCGATTGAGCCTGTCGAACATTTCCTTGAACTTATAGAAATAGTCGAAGGATGGTTTGCGCATCACTTTCAACACATTATCCGAGGTATGCTCCGGTGCAATTTTCAAGCGGCCTGAAACATGTTTTG
>JANJXE010000463.1 GCA_024709185.1 Paludibacter sp. | reverse complement strand
AAAAGAAGCCGGCTTGATTATCAAGCAGTATGAATACGACGAACAGGGACGGATACGTAAAGTGTCGCAACCTATGTACGAAAAAGGGACTATCGTTGGTCTTTATTCTTACTCCGACTATGAATATAACAGTGAGGGTTTATTAGAGAAAATTTCGTACTATCACTCCAATGTAAATGCAGGCTTTCTAAATTTGAAAACATATACCTACACCTACGATTCGAACCGAAATAAACGAAAGGAAGTGATAGTATATCCTCAAATGCCTCAGAGCAGAGTTGATTCTACTCAGTATTTTTATGTCAATAACAGGTTGGTACGGGAGAATAACTATGAAGATGGTTATTTTGGCTCTGAACCCTGGCGTAGTGTCCTTATAAGATTTGTTGAATACGAATATGATAATCAGGGGAAATTAGTCAGGGAAACTATTAATTCAGGAGAGGATAACACACCTGTTCAGTACAGTGTGCATACTTATCGAAACGGACTAAATGCAAAGACAGAAGTTTTCAATGCTGGCAATAACCAGAAAATGCGGGAAATAAGGCGGTATTATGATAAAAATGACAATTTGATTTATCTAGAGTCCCAGGAACTTTCGATGATGAGCTCAGCAATGAGTTATGTTGTTAAATTTGATTATTAAGAAAATGCAGAGTGCCTTTCATAACTTTCCAACATCTCTGTTTTCAGGTGTATTCCATTGTTTTTAACAGATTTTTGCTATCTTTGCAAGGGTTCCCCAAAAAATTTATTCACATATCGACAAAAAACATGGATATTAACAGACTATCCCGGGAAGAACTGATTCTGGAAATAAAAACCCTGCAACTCGCCAATGAGGTATTGATGAGTCAGGAGGATGATTTCCGGAACCTGATTGAGATTTTGCCGGTGGGGATGGCGGTCATTCACGAATGGAAAACAATTTATTTTAATCCGGCAGCTGTGCAGTTGTTTGGGGCTGAAAGTCAGGAGGAATTGCTTGATCGGCATATCTTTGACTTTATTCATCCTTCGTTTCATGAACAGGTTAAACACAATGCCGAAATGCTTGCAATGAACGGCTATGTGAACATGCAGGAACAGCAGTTTGTAAAACAGGATGGGAGTATTCTGGATGTGGAAACCCAGGCTAAAAGTATCCGCTTCGATAATACCCACGCCACATTGGTGGTATTGAATGATATCACTGAACGAAAAAGCGCTCAGCAGCAACTGAAGGAGAGCGAGGAGCGCTACAAAGCACTTCACGATGCTTCTTTTGGTGGCATCGTTATTCACGATAAAGGTAAAATTATTGAATGCAACCAGGGCTTGTCGGATATTACCGGTTTCAGCTACGATGAATTAATTGGGATGGATGGGCTGTTGTTGATTGCCCCTGCAACCCGTGATTTTGTAATGGCCAATATTGTAAGTGGTTACGAGAAGGCATATGAAGCTCTGGGAATACGGAAGGATGGTGAGATTTATCCCTTACGTCTGGAAGCCCGTAATGTTCCCTACAAGGGTAAAATGATTCGAACCGTTGAATTTCGCGATATAACCGAGAGTAAGCTGATGCTTTCGGAACTTCAGAAGCTGGAATGGCTGCTGAAACCCAGAGAGCTAAATGAGGAATATTTCGAACCGGTATATGGCGATATCACCCGTGTGAATGCAGGTGGATTAATTATGACTGCGTTGGGCGAGAACTACCTCAAAAATATTGTAAGCGATTTCATGGTGTTGCTCGAAACTTCCTGTGCAGTTTATGAGCGCAATGGCGATTATGCCATGGGGATATTTTCTTCGGGATGGTGCCAGTTTATGGACAAATCCTCCTTTGAATTATGCGGTACTTCCGATTTAAAATCAGCACTATGTTCCGGAAAATGGCTCTGTCATGAATCCTGCTGGAACGAAGCATCGAAAAAAGCAATGGAAACCGGAGTGCCGGTTGATATTGAATGCAAGGGGGGGATTCATTTGTATGCCGTACCTATCTTTAGTGAGCATGATGTAATTGGTGCCATCAATTTTGGATATGGAAATCCACCCCAGGATTCAGAAACATTGCAGATGCTGGCAGAGCGCTATAAGGTGGATGCCGATCATCTGTCACAACTTGCCCGTGACTACAAAACGCGTCCTCCCTATATCATCGACCTGGCGAAAAAACGACTCGCCGGAGCTGCCGAATTAATTGGTTTGATTGTGCAACGCAACCAGTCGCAACAGGCCCTGAGAATTGCCAAAGAAAAGGCAGAAGAAAGTGATCGTCTGAAATCAGCGTTCCTGGCAAATATGAGCCATGAAATCCGTACACCGATGAATGGAATACTGGGCTTTGCCGAATTGCTGAAAGAGCCTGAGCTCGATGGCGAACAGCAGCTGGAGTACATTCGCATTATCGAGAAAAGCGGAACACGGATGCTCAATATCATCAATAATATTATCGATATTTCAAAAATTGAAGCCGGATTGATGCAGGTACAGTTGCAGGATACCAATATCAACGATCAGTTACAGTTTGTAGCTAATTTCTTTCAGCCCGAAGCGGAAGCTAAAGGGATTAAATTGCGTGTAAATGCGCCGCTGCCTCATTCGGCAGTTATCCTTACTACAGATACCGAAAAAGTGTATGCTGTGCTAACCAATCTGGTGAAAAATGCGATTAAGTACAGCCTGAGAGGAACCATTGAAATGGGTTACAGGGTGCTTACCAATACATATCCTGCTCAGATGGAACTCTATGTGAAGGACGAAGGAATCGGTATTCCTGCCGATCGGCAGGATGCTGTCTTCGAACGGTTTATTCAGGCCGACATTGCTGATACCATGGCGCGACAAGGTGCCGGTTTGGGGCTGTCAATTTCTAAAGCCTATATTGAGCTGCTGGGTGGAAAACTTTGGGTTGAAAGTAATGAGAATGTTGGTTCTACCTTTTATTTTACACTGCCGTATCAATTATCCAAATCGTACGAAAACAGACAGACTGTAGAGACTGCTGAAAGTGCTCCTGCACGCAAAAAGCGTACAATGTTGATAGTGGAAGATGATGAAATCTCTGAACAACTTATTGAGATATCGCTCCGGTCACATTGCAGCAATTTTTTCAAGGCTAAAACGGGATCTCAGGCAATCGAAATGTGTAAAAATCATCCCGATATTGAATTGATTCTGATGGATATTCAATTGCCTGAACTAAGCGGTTACGAAGCTACCCGTCGCATTCGTGAATTTAATAAAGATGTGATTATCATTGCACAAACTGCCTATGGGATGTCGAACGAACGTGATAATGCACTGGCTGCGGGCTGCAACGATTATATTTCGAAGCCGATAAAAAGAGAGGAGTTGCTTCGGTTGATTCAAAACTATCTGTAAGTTATTCTAAGGCAAGAAATTCGTTCAGATATATTTTGTAACTTTGTGGCCAAATATTTACACAGCCTTGGAAATTCTTATAATTATAGCTCTGATTGTTCTGAATGGCATATTTTCCATGTCGGAAATGTCGCTGGTATCATCCCGAAAATTCAAACTCGAAACTTCCCGTAAACGAGGTAAAAAAGGAGCCATTACTGCCCTTGAGCTGTCCGGAAATCCGACAAAGTTTTTGTCAACTGTACAAATTGGGATTACCCTGATTGGTATCCTCCTGGGGGTCTATAGCGGTGAGAAACTGGCCGACGATGTGCAGGGCTTTTTGCTGAACCTGGGTGTTGGTAAATCCTATGTGCACGACCTTAGTGTGGGTATTATCGTTATCATTACCACTTATTTGTCGATAGTAGTCGGCGAGCTTTTTCCCAAACGACTGGGGATGACATTCCCCGAACCAATAGCCATTGCGCTGGCACGACCGATGAAAGTGTTATCGGTACTGACTTCTCCATTTGTGTGGCTGTTGACTGTTTCCAATAATTTTCTGGTCAAATTCTTTGGGGTGAAAAATACAGTCGAAAGTCGTGTTTCGGAGGAAGAGATTAAGTCGATTATCCGCGAAAGCGCTGAAGGGGGCGAAATTCAGGACATCGAACAGGACATTGTTGAACGCGTGTTTGAGTTTGGTGACCGAAGGGTGAACTCGCTCATTACCCACAAGAGCGATTTAGTCTTTTTCAATGAAACCGATGATTGGGAAACTATACGCAGGAAAATATCGACCGAGAAACATTCGGCCTATCCGGTTTGCAAAAATAACGATGTCGATCAGGTGATTGGCATCGTGCTGCTCAAGGATTTGTTTGATCCGATGGGTGATGCCGGTTTTCAGCTTAGCAATTACATTCGCCAGCCACTCTATCTTTCCGAAAGTACCTATGCATATAAGTTACTGGAGAAATTCAAAAAAGACGGAGTACACTATGCCGTTGTAGTCGATGAATACGGTTCCACTCAGGGCTTTGTAACCATGGACGACGTGGTGGATGCTCTGATAGGCGATGTGACCGAAAATAACCAAAACGAATACAGGATCACTCCCCGCGACGAAAAAAGTTGGTTTGCCGATGGCCAGTTTCCGTTCGTGGAGTTTCTGCATTACTTTGATATTGAGCAACAAGCCGATTTAGAAGGCGAATTTGTAACCCTGGCAGGTTATTTTATTCATGCCACCGAGTCGCTGCCCGAAATTGGAGATACCCTTGTTTTTGAGGGGTATAAACTCGAAGTTGTGGATAAAGACGGGCAGCGGATTGATAAAATAATGATAACGAAGATTGAATAAGCTTTATTCCATCATCAGGGATATCGGATCGGCCAGGTGATCGATAATCTGCTTCATAAAGCGGGCAGTGTCGCCACCGTCCACTACACGATGATCCACTGATAGCGATAATCCCAGCACTTTCCCCACCACTACCTGGTGATTTTTAACCACGGGTTGCTCCATAATGCGACCAATTCCCAATATCCCCACCTGAGGATAATTAATCACCGGCGTTCCGAATATTCCGGCAATAGAGCCAAAATTGCTGATGGTAAAAGTGCCGCCCTTCATATCATCCAGGGTGAGTTTGCGCTCCCGGGCTTTATCGGCAAAAGCGGTGATCTGCTGCGCGATTTCAAATAAACTTAGCTTATCAGCATTCCGGATAACAGGTACCACCAGTCCTTCGGGAGTATCCATGGCGATGCCGATATTGTACTGGTTTTTATAAATCATGCGGTTGTTTTCCAGATCCATTTGCGCATTCATAATACGATGCTGTTTCAGGGCCAGTACAGTAGCTTTTACAATAAATGGAAGGTAGGTGAGTTTTGCATTTCGTTCGGCATATTTCACCTTGTATTTTTCACGAATAGCTATTAATTCAGAGATTTCCACCTCTTCCACAATTGTGATATGCGCTGCATTGTGCTTCGAATTGAGCATGTTGCGTGCTATGGTTTTGCGCAATTGGGTAAGTGGTTCGTAACTAACATCGTCGGCATGCCAGTGTTGAGCCATCCAGGTTTTTTCAGCCGGTGAACTGCTTACGGCTACTTTTTCGAGGTCTTCGCGGGTGATTCGCCCGCCGGGACCGCTTCCGTTTATTGTGCGAATGTCGATGCCCATTTCGCGGGC
>JANJXE010000389.1 GCA_024709185.1 Paludibacter sp. | reverse complement strand
CAAAGATGCCTGTCTCTAATCGCATTTTTTTGCTTTTCTGAACACCCAATATTTCTGGAGGTTGTAGTTGAATACCAACGACACAAAACCATCTACAAAAAGCCGGCTAATGTAATAGTCGGTTTTTATGTAGGTGGTAATGAAGTAGGTACCTGCTGCTTTCATCAGTACACTATTAAGCACAACGACAGCAAACTTACATATTTGCATTTTGGTGGAACTGGTGTAGGTGTAGTCTTTCGAATTAAATGTCCAGACCTTGTTCACCTTGAAATTGATGTACGCACCGATTATTCCACTTATCACAATGCTGTAAGTGTAATGAATATCCGCAAATTCGGTTAACAGAATCATAATCAGGTAGTCGAACATGCCACCTGAAAATGCAGATAATTGCGCTTTGGAAAAGGTAAGCAGTTGTTTAATTAACTTTCTCAGCAGACTGCTCTTTTTCCCGGATGTCACATTCGTCGGCAAGCTTCAATAATTTTATGGAATCAACTAAATTGGCAATAAAAAGTCCGGCAGTTGCAATTACTCCCATGTACAAAATGGAGTTATGTACGACCACTTCGAGGATGAAAATCAAACTCAGTACAATTCGAACTTCGGTGGGACCGAGCAGGCCAGAGTCGATGGAGTATTTACCAGTAATTTTGTAGCGTACTAATGTGGTAATCATTTCCCAGCCATACAAAACTACAAAGCCGAATCCGAAGAATTCCCAAAATCCGGTTGCATAAATAACAAATCCAAGTCCCATCAGGATGATACCCAGCCAGTCGGCAGTGATGTCGAGAGCAAAACCATACCATTTACGAGGTTTTTTCCGGTAATACGCAACACGGCCATCGAGTGAATCACCAAACCAGCTGATCATAAAACCCGCAACACCCAGCAGTAAAAAACTACTGTGTATGTAAGTGGCAAGTACGAAGCCAACGAAAATAATGATGCTCCCTGAGAAACCGATAAAAGTCAGCATATCAGAACTAATCCAGGATGGTATTCGCTGAACAAGGTACGCAATCAGGCTTTGTTCGTACTTTCGCAGCAGGTTTGTGCGATCGCGATCTGACGAGATAACTTTAAGTGTTTGAATGAGTGATTTGTGGTTATGAGTTGACACAATTTATTTTTTTTAGGTTTTACTATGCAAAGGTAAGCATTTATCTTAATAATACGCTTGTCAAATGGTTGATGACCACAAAAAAAGTGTATATTTGCAGTATAAACAATAAATATGATAAGTATGTTGCTTTCTGTCTCATGGCTCGAATGGATTGGATATATCAGTTCTTTGTTGGTAGCCATCTCGCTCACAATGAGTTCAATTGTTAAGTTACGTTGGTATAATCTGCTTGGTGCTGCTATCTTTTCGTTCTATGGTTTTATGATTGGTTCGTTGCCTGTCGGACTGCTGAATTTATTTATTGTATTAGCCAATATTTATTACCTCCGTGGGATATATTCAAAGAAAGAATCGTTTAATGCCATTCGAACTCAAATCGATGACCCTTATTTACAATATTATCTTGATTTTTACAAAAAAGACATTCTGAAGTTTTTTCCAAAAACCGAGCAAATAGTGGGGGATATTCAGGAATACCGGGATGCCTGGGTCCTGCTACTGCTTCGGGATGCACAATTGGCCGGAATACTGATTGGTAAACGCCATGGTGCCAGCCTCAATATACTTATCGATTATGTGACAGCACCCTATCGGGATCTTAAAACCGGTGAATACATGTACCAGCATTCCGACTTGTTTAAAAGGGAAGGTATCGAATTGTTGATTCAGGAAACCGACAAAGAACCTCAGTCAAAATTTCTTTTGAAAATGGGATTTACTGAGCATCCAAAGGGACGCTTTGAATTGCTGCTGAAATAAACTGATATCGCCCCGATTGTTTAAAAAATCGGGGCGATAATTATGTAAAGGTGTTCAATTAATCCTCAGAATTTATGACTCAAAATCCTGGGGTTAAAGTTGATTGAAATCCATCCCCAGTCTTGCCAGGTTGTGTGATCGCCCCCCTTGACCCTATCCATGGAGGCTGTGCCCAGCATGGTTGAATACCCACCCGACAACCGAACGTCGGTGCGTATGTTCCAATCCACCTGAAAATCGATTTCTGAGCCTAAACCTCTTTTTAATAAAGGTTCGGTACCTGAATTGTTATTGATGTCGGAAGTTATTGCAAAATAGTGATAAACTGCTGATAAGGATATCTTTTTTGATGGCTTCAGCCCGATTCCAAGGTAATTGTCCCACAATCCCGGATTGAGATTTCCAGCGAAAGAAGAAGCAAAGAAATAATCCATTGCGCCGTAAAACTTATGATGTGTTCCATACAAAGGATTGAAGGCATTGTAGGTGGTGTTGTTGTTTACATTCTCTTCACCACTCAAAAAATCTGAACCTGCTGTAAGTGTCAGTTGAGAGCTGAGCTGCCAGTTTCCCTGTAAGGCCATCATCCAGGCAGAAATTGTTTCCCCTGTTTTGGCTTTTCCTGTTTGATAATAAGCTGACAGATTTATTCCTGTAAGCTTTGAAGGTTTACCAACGATATGGGTGCCCAGTGTTTGCATATAGATCAGCTCGCTACGGCGAAAGGTGGAATTGCCATTTTCGATACCCAGGTTCATCAGTACGAATGAAGGCTTAAACGTATCAGAACCTGTAAACTGATACCAAAGTGTTTGCATGGTCTTATAGGGTTGTGCACCTGCACTGTAATAGCTTCCCCCGATGATGTTTTCAGCATTCTGATTGTAAGCAAGAATTAAGTGTAGTTTATGTTCGTTGTTTTCAAATCCGGTTTTTAAGCCATCATGACTTCTTCCGGCAGTGTTCCAGTCGAGTGCACCCAAAATGCGTTCGTCATCGTAGGCCAATACCTGCCGTCCTGCTTTCAGAAAATAGCCAGACGAATTGGTTAACTGTGCCCATGCTTCGTAAACATTGATATTGGCCGCACGCGATACCTGAGCATCCTGTCCCCAGACACCGGCATTTTGTATCGATAAGCCCATGGAAAGACCGTTGGACATATACGACAACGAAAGCCGTGTGCGGTTGTTTCCGGGCCAGGCGACGCGCAA
>JANJXE010000384.1 GCA_024709185.1 Paludibacter sp. | reverse complement strand
GAAGGATAATAACGGACTTTACTTCTTTTTGCATCGCATTGGAAAATACTTTCAGAGTGTCGACGATGGCTTGTGAAAATACCGGGGCTAAAAAGCAAAAAAGCACCGGAATCAGGAGGAGTTTTTTCATACGGTAATGTTGTTTTAACAACCAACTCACCTGCAGAAGTTTTCCACAGGTGAGCCGGAAATGAAGTATCTTATTCAACTGCAAAGATAATTCGTTTTATGTCAACTTCCAACACTTATTCTTTTGAGAAATCGAAAGCACGTTCGCCATGCTGGGTGATGTCGAGTCCAGCTTCTTCCTGTTCGCTGCTTACGCGCAATGGGACTAACTTATCGGTAATTTTGTACAGAAGATAGGAGCCGCCAAAGGTAAACACACTCACGATTACCAGGGCAAGAGGGTAATAGAGAAACCGTTCGATGTTTCCGTGAATCAGTCCCACGCCCTCGCCAGCTTCGACTGCGAAAACTCCGGTGAGCAGCATTCCGGTAATTCCTCCCAGCCCATGACAGGGAAATACATCCAGCGTGTCGTCGATGTTGGTGCGCGATTTCAGTTGAACAGCGGTGTAACTTACGATGGAAGCAACAAATCCGATAAAGATACTTTGTCCGACAGTAACGAACCCCGCCGCAGGGGTAATAGCCACAAGTCCTACAACCGCACCGATGGCTGCTCCTGCCGCCGAACGTTTACGTCCTAACGTTCCGTCGGTAAGTAGCCAGGTGAGCATGGCGGTGGCTGAAGAGAGACTGGTGTTTACAAAGGCACGTACCGCGAGTTCGTCGGCTGCCAGGGATGAGCCTGCATTGAAACCAAACCAGCCAAACCACAGTAATCCTGTTCCCAACAAAATGTAGGGGATGTTTACCGGACGGGTGTGGGAATGCATGTTTTTACGTTTGCCCAGGAAAATGGCTCCGGCAAGTGCTGCAAAACCTGCCGAGATATGCACAACCGTGCCACCTGCAAAGTCCAGCACTCCCCACTGACGAAGGAATCCTTCCGGATGCCAGGTCCAGTGGGCGAGTGGTGCATAAATAAACAACGAGAACAAAATGATAAATAACATCAGCGAAGTAAAACGAACCCGTTCGGCCAGTCCTCCCGTGATAAGTGCCGGAGTAATGATCGCAAATTTCAACTGAAACATGGCAAAAAGGGCAAAAGGAATAGTAGGCCCAAAGTCAGGATTGGGAGCAAAACCTACATTTTTAAACATCAGGAAGGTAGAAGGATTTCCAATGATACCTCCGATACTATCGCCGAAAGCCATACTGAAGCCAACCACTATCCATAAAACACTGATAATGCCAAGTGCAATGAAGCTTTGCAAAAGCGTGGAAACGAGATTTTTGTAACGCACCATACCACCATAGAAAAAGGCCAGTCCGGGCGTCATTAATAACACAAGTGCCGACGCCATCAACAACCAGGAAGTGTCGGCGTGGTTTATTTCTGTGAGTACGCCTTCAGGCATAAGGGTCGTGTAGTCCACCGGAATGAGTGAGACCAGGGCAATTATCGCGATCAATACAAAAGGAAGACGATAACGAAGTGCTACTACTGCTGCTGCTGTCATAAAGATGTTGTTTTTGTCGTTTATGTTTCAAAATGTTTGTTATGCTGTGCAAAGGTAATCAAAGTGACATTAATACCGCTAATTTAATATCATAAATATAGTGATATAAATTTAATTGTATCAATATGTCACAATAGAAACATGTTTCGTTTCAAATTAATGTTAAATTAAACTCTGGTGTTGATAGATTGTAAGTTTGACTTACAGGAAAAGCTGGAAATAAAACATGATTTTCTTATCCCGTCTTATTTTTGTATTTTTGCAAACTACTCGCCGAATTAGATCGTATGCCTTGAAGGTTGTATGTTGTTTTAAGCTAATCGGGTGATGTTTACCAGAAAATGATGGACGAAAATTTTGATATACGCAATAATCGCAATGGAGAGAAGGAGTTCGAAAACGCCCTTCGTCCCTTGTCGTTTGCCGATTTCAGCGGCCAGACCAAGATTATTGAAAACCTGAAGATTTTTGTTCAGGCTGCCCGCATGCGTGGCGAATCGCTGGATCATGTGCTGTTGCACGGACCTCCGGGTCTGGGTAAAACTACCTTGTCGAGCATTATTGCCAACGAGCTGAATGTGGGTTTTAAGATTACGTCGGGGCCGGTGCTCGATAAACCGGGCGATCTGGCTGGTTTGCTAACGAGTCTTGAAACCAACGATGTGCTGTTTATCGACGAGATTCACCGCCTGAGCCCCATCGTGGAGGAATACCTGTATTCGGCCATGGAGGATTATCGAATTGATATAATGATTGATAAAGGACCATCAGCTCGTTCTATTCAACTCGACCTGAATCCGTTTACGCTGATAGGGGCGACTACCCGAAGTGGGTTACTCACCGCTCCCCTGCGCGCCCGTTTTGGGATTAACTCGCACTTCGAGTATTACGATCTGGAGGTGATTACCGGAATTATTAAGCGTTCGGCTGGTTTACTGCAGGTTCCCATCGAAGCAAAAGCTGCTGCAGAAATCGGAAGCAGGAGCAGGGGGACGCCCCGAATCGCCAATGCTTTGTTGCGCCGTGTGCGTGACTTTGCACAGGTTAAAGGTAACGGTATTATTAATCATGAGATTGCCTGTTATGCGCTCGAAGCGCTGAACATCGATAAATACGGTCTGGATGAAATCGACAATAAGATTCTGAATACCATCATTGATAAGTTTAGCGGTGGTCCGGTGGGCCTTACCACCATTGCCACGGCTTTGGGTGAAGATCCGGGAACGCTGGAAGAAGTGTACGAACCCTTCCTCATCAAAGAAGGATTTATGAAACGTACCCCCCGCGGCCGTGAAGTTACAGAGCTGGCATACAAGCACCTGGGTAAAATAAAATTGGGTGAAATGGGAAAGCTGTTTTAAATGATAAATGATTAATCATTAATCATTAACCATTAATAATTAAATATTCATGTTGTTTTTGTATAATACGCTGAGTCGGAAAAAAGAGATGTTTGTGCCCCTGCACGAACCGAATGTGGGCATGTATGTGTGTGGTCCCACTGTGTATGGCGATCCACACCTGGGTCATGCACGCCCGGCTATTACCTTCGATATCCTGTTCCGCTACCTGCAACACCTGGAATACAAAGTGCGCTACGTTCGTAACATCACCGATGTAGGCCATCTTGAAAACGATGCCGATGCCGGTGAGGACAAAATTGCCAAAAAAGCACGGCTCGACCAATTGGAACCGATGGAGGTGGTGCAATATTATACCAACCGCTATCACAAAGCCATGGAGGCGCTCAACGTGCTTCCGCCAAGCATTGAACCGCATGCATCGGGACATATTCTCGAACAGATTGAATTTACACAGAAAATCCTGGATGCGGGATATGCCTACGAAAGCGAAGGATCGGTGTATTTCGATGTGGAAAAGTACAACAAGGATTACCGTTACGGGAAACTCTCGGGCCGCAATGTAGAGGAAATGCTGGAGACCACCCGTGAGCTCGACGGACAAAGTGAGAAGCGCCGCAGTGTGGATTTTGCGCTCTGGAAAAAAGCATCGCCCGAACATATCATGCGCTGGAAAGCGCCCTGGAGCGAAGGTTTTCCAGGGTGGCACATGGAGTGCTCGGCTATGGGCACCAAATATTTAGGCGAAGAGTTCGATATTCATGGCGGTGGCATGGATCTGATGTTTCCACACCACGAATGCGAAATTGCGCAATCCTGCGCTGCGCTCGGGAAAGACTCAGTGCGCTACTGGATGCACAACAATATGATTACGATTGGTGGGCAGAAGATGGGCAAGTCGCTGGGTAATTTCATTACGCTCGAGCAGTTCTTTACGGGTAAGCATCCGTTACTCAATAAAGCGTTTAGCCCAATGACCATTCGTTTTTTTATCCTGCAGGCTCATTACAGAAGTACGGTTGATTTCAGCAGTGAAGCGCTGGAAGCTTCGGAAAAAGGACTGGAACGACTTCTAGAAGGATATGCTCGATTGCAAAAACTGAAACCAAATGGTAAGCAACCGGCAACAGCCGGAGTTGATAAATCCTCGTTGAACCAGACTGCATCTGGAGTTAATCAAGTCTCGTTGAGCCAGACTGCATCGGGAGTTGAGCAATTCTCGTCGGGACAGGTCGCATCGGGTGATAAATCCGAATCATCCTTAGCCGGGCTGCGTCAGCGCTGCGAGTCGGCTATGAACGACGACCTCAACACGCCGATTGTCATTTCGAACCTTTTCGATGCCCTGAAAACAATCAACCTGGTGCACGACGGCAAGGCAGGCATTTCTGAAAATGAATTAGCGGAACTTAAATCAGTATTCAAACTTTACCTCGAGGATCTGATGGGTATTCAGGAAGAAGCCGCACAGGGCGAAGGAGTGGAAGCCTATCAAAAAGCCGTTGATTTGTTGCTCAACATCCGCCTCGACGCCAAGAAAAACAAGGACTGGGCTACGAGCGACCGCATCCGCAATGAACTTTCAGCCCTGGGTTTTGAGATAAAAGATACGAAAGACGGCTTCGAGTGGAGGCTGTAAACTAAAATTGGAGCTTGCCGGCGAGCTCCTGGCAAACCGAACGAAGACTGTAAAGTTTGCGATCTTTGCCGGCGAGCTGTGAGCATTCCGGATGATGACTGTACTAAAAAATCGCCCGCAAGGGCAGGAGGAAATATGGAAACAACACGACAACAGAAAATAGCGCGCCTGCTTCAGAAAGAGTTGGGCGAAATCTTTATGCTGTACGCCAAAAAAATGCATGGCGTCATTATCAGCGTTACCAATGCGAAAATCAGTCCCGACCTGAGTATCTCGCACGTGAGCCTGAGCGTTTTTCCGGCCGATAAAGTGAAGGCAACTATCGATCAGGTGAAACAGGATACGAAGCAAATCCGCTTTGAATTAGGAAAACGGGTAAAAAATCAGTTGCGTATCATTCCCGACCTGGTGTTTCACCTCGACGATACGCTCGATTATCTCGAGAATATCGATAAGTTGCTGCAACAGGATCCTCCCTCGCCGCTGAACCCCGACGAACAAACGGAAGAGCAATAAATCGCATTAGTTTCCATGATTGAACCAGTTACTGCGCAATCAGTCTCCAAAAAAGCCCGCCTCCGGTTTTCGTTTCGGATAGCGCGGCGCTACCTCTTCTCGAAGAAATCGCACAATGCCATCAATGTCATTTCAGGGATTTCATCGGCAGGTGTGGCTGTGGGAACGATGGCGCTGGTGATTGTGCTTTCGGTGTTCAATGGCTTCGAACAGCTGTTTACAGGCTTGTTTTCCGATTTCGATCCGGAATTGAAAATATCGCTCACCGAGGGAAAGCACTTCAGCATCGATACGCCTGAATTTCAAAGTGTACGTAACCATGCTGCGGTAGAGGTTTTTTCAGAAGTGGTACAGGAAAATGCCCTGTTGCGGTTTCGCGATAAGCAGATGCCGGCCATGATTAAAGGGGTGAACGAAGCTGATTTTCGGACATTGACCAATATCGACAGCATTATGTTCGAAGGAGAATTTACACTTTTCGACGGGGCTTTCGAACGGGCAGTGGCCGGGTTGGGCGTGGCTTCCACACTCGGACTTGGTTCTTATTTTATTGATCCGTTGTATATCTATGCTCCCCGGCGAAATGAGCGGATCAACATGCTGAGACCGGAAAAAAGTTTCATCGAATCGGCTGTGTTTATGTCGGGTATCTTTTCCATTCAGCAAAACGAGTACGACAACCAATACCTGCTGGTATCGCTTAAGCTGGCCCGCGAGTTGTTCGATTATGCACCTGAAGAAGTTACCGGAGTTGAATTAAAACTAAAACCGGGCGCCGATATTCAAAAAGTCAGGTCTGAACTGTCGGCAATGCTCGGTCCCGGATTCCAACTTAAAGATCGTTACGAGCAGCAGGAAAGCTATTTCACCATTATGCGTATTGAGAAATGGATCACCTTCCTCATTCTCAGCTTTATCCTGCTCATTGCGGTGTTCAATGTGATTGGTGCGCTTTCGATGCTTATCATCGATAAAAAGGCCGATATTGTAACCTTGCGCAACCTCGGTGCCGACCGCCCGCTGATTCAACAAATTTTTCTGCTTGAAGGATGGCTCATTTCGGCAGTGGGGGCCCTGATTGGCCTGATACTGGGCGCTGGCCTTTCGATGCTGCAGGAACACCTGGGGATTGTTCGCCTCGGTGCTGGCTATATTATTGATAAATATCCGGCTGCAACACAATTTTCCGACCTTATTTTAGTTTTTAGTACTGTATTGGTGATGGGTTTCCTTGCAGCCCTGTATCCGGTGCGCTACATTAAAATCAATTCGTCTGCCACATGAGCCGTCTTCTAATCTACACTCTTGCTGTCCTTTTCTTATTTTCATCCTGTGAAAAAAAGGAACCTTTGGTGTATGTATACGAAACGGATCCGGTGTATACCCGGGGATATGCCGATTTCTGGGGCAATTACTATGGCGAATATGGAATTAGTGAAAACGTTCTGAGTCTTTCCTTACTCACCAAAGAGCTTTCGGTCGACTCCACCTCTAATCTGGTGGGCATTGGTCAGTACCTCTACCTCGAGGATATTTTCGTTGCGGCGTCCGATACTCTTCTGCCTGAAGGTACTTATACTGTGAGCAAGAATTCAGCTCCTTTTAATATTGCTCCGGGAGAAATTCTTGAAATTGATGGTCAGAAACTGGAAGTGGGTGCATTTGTGTATTTCCTGGAGAAAAATCCGATGTTTACCATTATGAAATACATTCAGGAGGGAACGATGAAGGTAGCGTATTCGGGTAACAATACGCGATTGGATTTTGATTTTACGCTGGATGATAAAACTACGATAAAAGGGAGATTCGAAGGACAGTTGCCCTATTTCGATGCGCGTTATTTTAATCTGGGTGATGCAGCGGTTGGTAGCAGGTACAGTGCATCTGTTAAAACGATAATGGCTCTTTTCGGCAACAATACACCCATCAGCAGGCTTCCTGCCAAACGGTCGTCATTCGTACGATTTTAGTTGAGAGTGGTTTGTATTTGAAACTTCTTTTTTACAGTAGCTGTATTTTTCGTTCGCGGATGTAAAACAACGCAAGAAAAACAAAAGGTATAACAGCCACCCCCCCCAGCAGGTAATAAATATTGAAATTGTCGGGCATGCTGATGACAAACGGTTTTACCGTACCCAGCATCCAGGCAAGCAAGGTTCCCAGCGCGGCAAACGGAATCACGATCCACTCCTTGCTGCTACGTACCGGCGGAATTTTCTGCATTACCTTCCGCGAAAAAAACACGTCGGGCACTTCCTGTTTATTTTCCTGCATAAATGCCCGGATCATCGTATCGTCTCTGTCAGTTTTCATTTTAATCCATTTTTCTGCCTGCATGCGGTTAGGCAATGCCGGCTTCATATCCGTTTTCCTGTAAATATTTTCCCATTTTCTCTTTCCCTTTCAGGATGTAGGTTTTGATGGTCCCCAGTGGAGCATCCATGATTTTTGCTATCTCCTTATGGTTTTTATCTTCCATATAAAACAGCAAAATGGCCGTTCGTTCTTCCTTCCTCAAGAGCATTAAGGCCTGTTGGACATCCAGTTTCGCACCCGAGAAATCGTTTTCAGCCTGGTACGTACGGTTCACTTCCTGCTCGTCGATATCCCCGGTGATTTTTCGTGAGCGCACCGCATCGTAATACACGTTGTAAGCGATGCGAAACAGCCAGGTCGAAAACCCTGCCAGGCCCTGAAAACTGCTCAGGTTGAGGTAAGCCTTGATGAAGGTATCCTGTGCAAGATCATCACTCAGCTGGGTGTCGCCCATCGTCAGGTTCAGAAAAAACCTTCGGATGGACGACTGGTATTTGCGGGTGAGGTGATCGAAAGCGGTAGTGTCGCCCAGAAGGGTTACACGCGATACCCATTTAAGATCTTCAGTTTTGCTCATTTTCCGAAACAGCGTTCTCGGTTTTCGGCTTTTCAAGGAAATGTACAAGAATATATCCAACTCCCACTAAACCGGGAATGAGCGCTGCCATCATAAAGATAAGCCCGGTATCTTTTGATACAATCACATAGATTCCAAAAGCCAGTCCCACCATCATAGCGATGATACCGCGTTGCAGGTTCGATGATTTACTTTTGCGGTCGGGTTCTTCGAAGAAATGTTCGGGAACCGGTTGCCCAAGTTCAATCGATTTCATGTAAATTTCGTACCGGCGTTTCGATTCGGCCTGTTTGGCTCGGTTGGAAATCACGATAATACCGATGACAAAGAGGAAAGGAGCCAGCACAATTAGTACAATTCCAAGGCCATTAAGCGGCATATCCTCTTTACTCTGTGCTTCGATACGTTCCTTTTCCACTTCCATCTCCATTTTCTTCAGTTCCATCAACTGATCGGGAGTGAGTTTCGATAAAAGAACGGAGTCTTTCTGTGCCTGGGTCATTTCTACCGGCGCCGTCTGCTGCAGAGCTGCTGTTTCTTCCTGTGCGTTGCTTACAACGGGTCCCAGGCTAAGAAGAACTACGGTAACTACTGTTGAAATAATACGTTTCATACGCTATCTGATTTTAATTTTAAGATGTACAGATTAGACGCAACAACCAGGCGGTCTGGATGTATGAAATCAAAAAAAGTTCTATTTTAACATTTCGGAAATTGCTTTTTCAACCTTTTTGAAGCTAAAACCGTTGATAATCTGGTTTTTATATTCCCGTATTTTATCATTGAATAAATTTCCAATACTGCCTTCGTGGGTATGATTCACGCTGCGGTCGGGCTTGTAGTTGCCGGCTTCAATGTCGAGCCCCACTTTTTTGTATGCATCGCGGAAGGGCACTCCTTCGAGGGTGAGACGGTTCACGGTTTCCACACTGAAGAGGTAATCGTAGCGGGGGTCGTTGAGGATATGTTCATTCACGATGATGCTTCCCATCATCATCGTTGTAATCTCCAGAATATCCTTCAGTTCGGCAAAGGCCGGAATAAACACTTCCTTAATGAGTTGCAAATCGCGGAAATATCCCGATGGCAGGTTGTTGGTAATCAGCGTAATTTGCTGAGGTAATGCCTGCAGCTTATTGCATTTCGCCCGGGTGAGTTCGAATACGTCCGGATTTTTCTTATGGGGCATAATGCTCGATCCGGTGGTAAACTGATCGGGTAGTTTGATAAAACCAAAGTTTTGCGAGTTATAGAGGCAGGCGTCGTAAGCCAGTCGCGACACTGTAGAGGCAATGGCTGCGAGGGCGGTGGCCACGGTTCGTTCCATTTTTCCACGTCCCATCTGGGCATACACCACATTGTAGTTCATGGTGTCGAAACCAAGCAGGTCGGTAGTCAGCTGCCGGTTGAGCGGGAACGACGAACCATAGCCTGCAGCCGATCCGAGCGGGTTGCGGTTAGTGATCTTCCAGGCTGCCTGCATCAGCTGCAGGTCGTCGGCCAGCCCTTCAGCATAAGCGGCAAACCAGAGCCCGAACGACGAGGGCATAGCAATTTGCAGGTGTGTGTATCCGGGCAAAAGAACGTGCTTATAGCGATCGCTTTGAGCCAGTAATACGTCAATAAGCTGGTCGGTGAGATTTGTGATTTTCTGAATTTCGCTGCGGGTAAATACTTTCAGATCGACGAGTACCTGATCGTTTCGAGAGCGGCCGCTGTGGATTTTCTTTCCCATATCACCCAGCCGGCGGGTGAGCAGTAGTTCCACCTGCGAATGTACATCCTCAACATCATCTTCAATAGTGAAACGGCCTTCCTCTATTACCCGGTAAATGGTTTTCAGTGCTGTCAGCAGTGTTTGCAGTTCATCCTTTTGAAGCAAACCAACCGATTCGAGCATGGTGATGTGCGCCATCGATCCGAGCACATCCGAAGCAGCCAGAAAAGCGTCCATCTCGCGGTCGCGTCCCACCGTGTACTTCTCTATCTTCTTGTCCACCTGTATGTTTTTTTCCCAGATCTTCGCTGCCATACGCCTTATCCGTTTAGTTTTTTATTTAATCCATCGGCCAGATAACCGGCAATGGTATTGATCCCCTCCTTCAGTTTGCTGTCCACCATCATCTTAATCATGGTCGGAAAATCAGCTTTCAAAGTCAGCTTCATCTTTGTGTCGTTGTCAGCCACCTGCTTCAGCTGAATCCAGAAGTTCATCTGCATGGGCACGTTGAACACTTCCATCTTCACTGTTTTAAAAGGCTCACGATCAATAATCCGGAACCCGATATTGCCCAGCATATCGACTGTGAATGAGCATGAATCAGCGTCGAAGGTCAGGTCCTTTAACTTTTCCTGCACCCGTCCATCGTCTTTCAGCATCTGAAGGTTATTCAGGTCACTAATCAAGCCAAAAACCACTTCTTCGCCGGAAGAAATGGTTTTGATATCGCTTTCGTAGGTTGTCATCGCTGTTTTATTCTCCTTGCCAGGCCGATGGATCCATGCGCCATTGGTTCAGGGTTTCCATATCGTCCTCGGTGATGTAATTAGTCGCCAGCGCTTCGGCCAGTACAGCATTGTAGTTACTCAGGGTAGTGAGTTTTACCTTTGCAGCCCTGAATTTTTCTTCGGCAACGGGGAAGTTGTACGAGAAAATGGCAATCATTCCCAACACCTCCGAACCATCGTTGCGTATAGCTTCCACCGCTTTCAAACTGCTTCCTCCGGTAGAAATAAGGTCTTCAATAACCACTACTTTCTGCCGCGGACGTAAATCCCCCTCAATAAGATTCTCCAGTCCGTGATCTTTTGGGGTTGGACGGACATAGATGAGCGGCAATCCCAGTTCGTCGGCTACGAGCGCTGCCTGTGCTATGGCTCCCGTGGCTACACCGGCAATTACTTCCACATCGGGATAGTTTTCGAGAATCAGACGGGCAATCTGCGTTTTTATGTAGGTGCGAATCTGCGGATACGACAAAGTCTTTCGGTTGTCACAGTAAATGGGTGATTTCCATCCCGAAGCCCAGGTAAAGGGATTGCGGGGTTGAAGTTTCACAGCTTTGACACGGAGTAATTTGTTGGCAACCTGTTTTTCAATAAGTTTCATTTGCAAAAATATAAAAGAGAGTACTTGTTAACTGAGCGCAAAAGTACGCAAACTATTTAATTCAAAAAACAGAAAAATGATATTTAAGAACATTTTTTCCGGCTTTAGGTTTTTTGAACAAAGCAGCAGGTTGGTGTTTCTTTTGGAGATGCTGCAAGGTTAGAAATGACATTTAACCCGGCTGAAAAGCATCCTCAAAATGATCGATGCGAAAACTTCCGTCCTCCTGACGCACCACGGCAATTACATCAAAACGGGTTTCGCCCTGCCAGTTACAGAACTTTACATAGCCCTGTGCGGCACGCAGCAGGTGTTTCATTTTTTGATAGCCCACGCTCAGTTCCGGTTGCATATACCAGTCGGTGGAGCGGGTACGTACTTCCACAATCACCAGGACTCCATCCTGTTCGGCGATGATGTCAATTTCCAGCTTTCCGATACGAACATTGGTGCCCCTGATGGCATAGTCTTTGTTAATGAGATGCCCTTTGGCCAGTTCTTCTCCGGTCTTCCCGAGATGATGTGCTGCTTTCATAGTTAAATAATGGTTTAATTTTCACCCCAAAAATAGATAAATTCTTTTGAAAAGTGGTTTTTAGAACATATAATATTACATTTGCACTTAGTTTAAAAAATCACTATGGGGAAAAAAGGCGCCGTAAAAGTCATCAAACCTTCTTCATTAAGGGTTCATAAGCATTTGTTTATGCTTAACGACCTTGAAAACAAAGCATTGGAGCGGTACATAAAGACATACAGGGTTCAGAATAAATCAAAATTTATCCGTGAAACACTGATGTCTGCTATTCTGCGACGTTTTGATGAAGATACGCCTACTTTATTCGATTAGTAATGATAAGGATTTTTTCAGGTATGGATTCAGTTAAGTTTAGTGTTTTAGTAGTTGTTATTAGTCTTTTTTTGCCCCTGCAGGCTAACACAATACGTAAGTATTACCAATACCGCGATTCGTTGGTCTTAACCGATTCGATTAAAGTTCTGAGTGTAACTAAGGATTAGCTGATCTCTCCGCGATTGAAAGAGTCGATGCTGAGTATGCCGCTGGATATTAATGGCTTGCTTAGAAAACTGGATGCGACCAGGCCCGATTATTCCTATCTCACAGCGAATAGTCTGTTTCTGAAATCCAGCCCGTTTTTCTCCGAACTGGCCTTCAATGGGTATCATTCCATCCTCGATACTTTTCTGCTTCCTTCCACCGATATCTTCCTGGAAAAGCAAAAGAAACTCTTTTACCCCCGGTATATGAAACCGGTAGGTTTTTTTACCGTCGAGCGAAATATCGTTCAGGCACGTTCTACCATCATCCGCTATATGGCTACCTATAATCCGGGTTTTATAGCTTTTCGGGTCGATAAACTGCCCGATGTATCTGACCTGGTGAATTTTCAAATTGAGGTAAAGCCGGTACACAAAGCAGTGAATCTGGCCAAACCTGAAATTAATCCATCGGTGGCCAAACTTAAAATCGAGAAGATGAAACAGAATCCATGGACCGTGCGCTCCAATGCGATGTTCCAGTTTTCGCAAAACTATATTTCAAAAAACTGGTACCAGGGAGGTAGTGATAACCTGGCTATCCTGGGTATTTTAAATGGCCGTTTCAACTACGATAACAAAAAAAATATTCAGTGGGAGAATTTCGCGGAGTGGCGATTGGGCTTTAACTCAGTGGAAGGTGATACCCTGCGGCTGCTGAATACAAACGACGATATTATTCGTGCAACCAGCAAGTTAGGTGTCAAAGCGGGTGGTAAATGGTTTTACTCCGCCAATATGGATTTCTCGACGCATTTCTTCAATAGCTACCGGGGAATTAATTCGAAACAAATGAAGGCAACTCTGCTCACTCCGGTACGTTTCAATCTCGGGGTGGGGATGGACTTTAAACCCAGTAAAAACTTTTCGCTCTACGTTTCTCCTCTTACCTATAAGTTTATTTATGCCAACGATACGATCAATGTGAGTCAGCAGTCGTTTGGTATCCTAAAGGGTGAGAATGTGTTAAGTCAGCTGGGTAGTTCGATGCGCCTGCAAAATAGTATTTCTCCTTCGCGTGAAATTCAGATTGATTCGAAACTGACTGTCTTTACCAATTACGAGAAAGTGGAAATCGACTGGGAAGTGGTGGGTAATTTTACCGTGAACCGTTTTCTTTCCACCCGTATCTCCCTGAATCCGCGTTACGATAATACGGTAATCATGGCAGCAGGCGAGAAGGCGAAAATTCAGTTTAAACAATTGCTCACCTTTGGGTTGTCGTACAGGTTGTTGTAAATTACTTAAACCGCTCGTGCCAGCGCATAAAAACCTCTGCATTTTCTTCTCCGTGATGCCGTAGCGATGTAAGGATTCGTTCCAGTGTATGCTCAGTATGTAATTCTGTTTTGGAATAAAATTTATCGGCATAACAAATTATCTGCTCTTCGATGCTTACTGGTCGCATATCGCGGTAAGGAAGTGGAAGGTTTCTGCCTGCAATCTGCTCCAGCGAAATTCCCACGCCGGTATGCCGTTCACAGACCAGGGCGTGCTTCGGAAATCCTTCGTTGCGAAGCAGATCAGCTCCCAGGTAACCGTGCTCAATATAGTGATGACTGCCTGTGCACAGAATGCGGGGGGCATTGCACAGGTAAATGCCGATGTCGTGCAACAGGGCTGCCTCTTCAATAAACCGTGCATCGACTTGCAGTTCAGGATGACGCTGAACCACTTCGAGGGCTTTTTGGCATACCGAGCGGCTGTGGGTGAGCAGGATATGGTGCAGGGCACTCCCGGGTGTGTAATACCCGGAGATAATATTTTCAGGATTCATGTAATTGCTTTTGTTTTTAATCTGAAGGCAGACACTGGCCTGTTGCAACCGCTTGCTGTTGGTGCATCGAAAATCCTACCTGCCGATTTCTCCACAAATATACGGGATTTCTTTTTATCTTTGCTTTTCAATTTTTTGTGCTTATGCGTTATGTCGATGTAGTACTACCACTACCCCTGAAGGGAACCTTTACCTATGCCGTGCCTTCGGAATGGGAACAGGAAGTGCGCATCGGTATGCGTGTGGTGGTGCAGTTCGGGGCTAAAAAGCTGTACACCGGCATCATTGTTCTCCTGCATACCCATGCTCCTGAAGGCTACCAGCCCCGCGAAATCAGTTGCCTGCTCGATGAGGGTCCGGTGATGCGCCGACCGCAGTTGCAGTTTTGGCAATGGCTGAGCGATTATTATATGGCTTCTCTTGGTGAAGTATATAATGCAGCTGTGCCTGCCGCACTGAAGTTAGAAAGTGAAACTGAAGTCTATCTGAATCCCGATTTTGAAGCTGCTGAAGTGCTTCCATCCCGGGAACAGGCTCTGCTCGACTTGCTTTCGCCCGAAAAGGCTATAAAAATTGATGAATTGGCCCGCCTTACCGGGGTGAACAATGTGATGCCGTTGGTAAAACGGCTGCTCGATCGCGAAGCCGTGGTGATGCAGGAATTGGTGGAGCAAAAGTATAAATCGCGCACCATTGTTTTTGTGAAACTGTCGGAGGAGTACCGTTCGGAAGAAGCGCTGGGGTTGCTGTTTGATTCCCTTAAACGTGCACCAAAGCAGTTGGAACTACTCATGCGTTACATTGAACTCTCGCATTGCCTGAAACCAGCTGCTACAACCGAAGTGACACGAAACGATCTGCTTGAAAAATCGGGAGCTGCAACTGCAGTGCTTACTGCACTTCAGGAAAAGGGTGTTTTTCAACTCTACCGAAAAGAATCGACCCGACTGGAAACAGTGGCGGCTACGACTAAAAGTCATATTCTGAGCGATGTGCAACAACAGGCCCTGCGATCTGTTTACCAACAATTCGCCAGTCATGCCATCGTGCTGCTGCACGGGGTTACTTCCAGCGGCAAG
>JANJXE010000352.1 GCA_024709185.1 Paludibacter sp. | reverse complement strand
CGGTTGTAACTACATTTTGCATATTATTTACAAAGATACGTGCGTAGCCCGATAATGCATCGGTAACCTCACTGCCGCCTCTGATGGCAAACGGCGCAGTATTCAGATCGTGTACATTCCGGTCGATTAGTTGTTTTCCCCAAACGGCAACCGAATCGTACAACGCTGTTTGTTTTATATCGGGATGAGAGGCCATATACAATCCCACACGCATCGAAAGTCCTTCGGCTACAGTTTTGGTGATATACGTCGTTGTGCGGGTAGTGGTGATGTCGCGCAGCAAGGGAACCGATTCGCGCAATTCTTTCACCGCAAATGCGCATACGTCTTTTATCGGGTTGCGGTACAATTCGAGCGATTGCATTTTATGAACGGGAATGTCTCTTACAGGCACAGGTCCATAATGCACAGCGAGCATAAAGTGCGCAAATGCCCGCATCGATTTTGCCTGTCCAACCATGTCATTCTTTTTGGCTGCATCCATTTCCACTTCCTGAGCCATATCAAGTACAATATTACAAGCTTCAATAATCTGGTAAAAAGCCCTCCAGTTTTCCTGAATATGGGTAGTTGTGGTGCTGCTTGCATTGTGCAATCCGATGGTGTTCTGATCCGAATTATTCGTGGTTTTGTAGAACGATTCATCGGTATCGCAGCCATTTATAGCTCCCCACAAACCGTAACCATAGGTGCTCCGGTCGGTGGTAAGTGTACTGTAGGCCGTAGTGAGCATGCCCTGCATCAGAGCTTCCGAAGGTTGTTGGAGGTTGGGCTTTGTGCTTTCCATCGCCAGGTCCATTTCACATCCTGTTCCGGTGAATAAAACTGCCGGAAAAAGTAAAAGCATTAAATATTTTGTCTTCATACGATTATTAATCAAAAGGTTACATTTACTCCGGCACTTATCATCATCGAACGGGGATAGGCTGCATTATCCATCCCTCCCGTCATCGAAGAATACGAAGTAGTATTGGTGATTTCGGTATAACCGGTTCCGCGTTTGGTATTTACACCCCCATAGTTTGATACTTCAGGATCCTGCCCGCTGTACTTGCTCCACAACGCCAGGTTCTGTCCTGAGAGGGAAAACATCAGATTGCTGATTCCTAACTTTTCCAGTGTTTTTGCAGGAACAGTATAGCTCAGAGTCAGAGTTTTAAATCGAATGAACGATCCGTCCTCAACGTATTTATCCATTACCCGGGGAGTGGCCACGCTTACATCACCTCCACCAGTCGATTCAAGTATCCGAGGAATATCGGTATCGGTATTTTCCGGTGTCCAGCGATTGGCGAATGTGGCGTACATGTTTCCACGGTTCCAGTATTTTCCGGAGTTTTCGAACTTCAGTGCGTTGTAATTCAACACCTTATTACCATAACTGTATTGGAAGAATACATTCAGATTGAACCCTTTCCAGTTTACATTCGACGAAAGTCCACCAATAAGTAATGGAATGGGTGAGCCTAAAGTAGTTCTGTCGTTATCATCAATGAGCATGTCTCCATTGAGATCCTTGTACTTGCGATCGCCCGGCTGCGGTGGATAATTGGCGTTTTTCAGTGTTGCAAAATTGACTACGTCGGGTTTCAGGATATAAGCTCCATTCGGATTGAGGTAAAAATCATCGTACTGATACAATCCATCAGATATAAAACCGTAGAATTGAGAGATGTTTCCGCCTTTCCGGGCAATCCACATTGCGGTTATATTGTCGGGTCCGGCCTGCACCAGCACGTCGTTGCCATCGGCAATCGAAAGCACTTTATTAGTATTGTAACTGGTGTTGAAATTAGCTGTCCAGGTAACTCCGTTTCGTTTAAGGATGGTACCCCCAAGGGTGATTTCAAGACCCTGATTGAGTACGCTGCCCACATTTTCGTAACGGGTATTGCTTCCGTTGAAATAGCCGGCATAGTACGGAATATTTTTAGCCATCAGGAAGCCGGAAGTGGTTTTGATGTAGTAGTCAACGGTTAGATTCAATCGCTCGTTAAACAACGACCAGTCACTTCCGATATTATATTCGGTGGTCTTTTCCCAGGTAAGGGTAGGGTTGGAGTAAAAGTACTGAGAAAGTCCGTTGGTTAACACTCCTGATTCAAAGGGATAGGCCCTGAATTTCTGAAGTTGTCCCAGTTCCAGCAGGTAAGAGAAGTCGTTCACTCCTCTGTTGTTGCCAACCGATCCGGTACTCAGACGAATTTTGGCATCATCCACAAATCCCTTCAATGGATCCATAAAATCTTCCTGAATCAATCGCCAGGCAAAAGCTCCCGAAGGGAAGTATCCCCACTGATTTCCCTTGAAGAACTTAGAAGAACCATCGGCACGGAAGTTAACAGTGAAAAGATACCGATCCATCAGCGCATAGTTCACCCTTCCCAGAAACGAGAGCAGCTGATTAGCCGATCCGTTGTAGCCGGTTTGAGTACCTGAACCCGATGTGGTGATGAGTCCCGACGAGAGGTTGTACAACCCGAGGTATTCAAACTCGGGAACCATATTGGTAGCCCTGATGGTTTCAGTCTGAAAACCACTTCGTTGATAGGTCATCCCTGCAAGGACGTCGAGCGAATGATTTTTATTGAATTTCCGACGGTAATTCAACAGGTTTTCGTTGAGCAGATTGGTAACATCCTGATTGTCGATGAGTGCATTCACTCCGTTGGCATTGATAACCTGCGATGAAGTTGAATTCGGATCGGCTGTGGTGCGCCGTTTAAACAAGTGCCCCTGAACAGTTTTCGAATTGTAGAACTGTTCGCGGTTGGTGTTGATAAAGGTTCCTCCCAACGAAGTAGAAAAGACAAAGTATTTTTTGAAACGCCATTCTAACTTACCATTTACCTGGGTGTTCGCTTGTGTCCTTACATCGTATTCATTTTGTGCCTGTTGCAAGGGATTAATCAGAATGGAAGGATCGATACCATATTCGAGGTCACCACCGGCAATCATGGCACTATCGAGCTCGGCAATGAGTAAGTCCTGTCCGCCCAGTCCCGAAGTAGGACGGTATTGGCGCATGTTGTTTAGAACCGTATTTTGTTGGGTGACGATGGTACTGTGATTTACCCTGAACTGAATACGGATGGCCTTACTCAGGCGCTGGTCGAGACTCATTTGTCCATTGTAGCGCTTCATTCCGGTATTCATCACGGTACCCCGCTGATCCACATAGCCCAGATTTACATTGTAACGGGTATCGCCGGTGCCTCCGTTCATCGAAAGCGAATGGGTTTGCATGGGGGCATCGTTCATGAGAATATCCGGCCAATTGTAGCCTTTGTCGTCGCGGTACGATTCGAGCGTACGCTGAGTTACTCCATTGTCGAGATACATCTTTTTAAAGGTATTGTATTGAGACAATCCCTCTTTCGAAGCCACTTCCTGTTGTAACTTCACATATTCGTACGGACTCATCATTTCGGGCATGCGCGGCTGTGCAGTGTTGGTGAAGTTGAAGCTATAGGTCAGTTTTGGTTTGCCCTCAACGCCTTGTTTTGTATTAATGATGATTACTCCGTTGGCTCCTCTGGAACCATAGATGGCAATCGACGAAGCATCTTTCAATACATCGATACTTTCAATGTTTTTAGGATCGAGTGATGCCAGATCGAAATTTTCCATCGGGAAACCATCAATAACATACAGTGGAGAAGCATCCTGTGAAAGGGAACCTCCCCGGATGGTCACCTGAGCCTGGGCGCCGGGAGCTGCATCGGCAGCAACGATGTTTACCCCTGCTATTCGCCCCGAAAGTGCCTGGTCGATGGTGGGGACGGGCACGTTGCTGATTTCAGCTATATTGACCTTGCTTACCGATCCTGTTACATCTTTTCGACGAACTTCACCATAACCAACTTTCACAAATTCGCTTAGAAGAACAGCAGTTTCCTTTAATACTAAATCCACTACAGTGCGGTTGTTAATTTTTTCCTCCTGGGTTTCGAATCCCACAAAACTAAATACCAGGGTAGCATCGCCGTTTGCAGTAATGGAATAACGACCATTCAGGTCGGTGATGGTTCCGTCGCGGGTGCCTTTCACCTGCACGGTC
>JANJXE010000332.1 GCA_024709185.1 Paludibacter sp. | reverse complement strand
AAGACTACCTTGATCGTCCCCAGCAATCGGAATTGCCGGTTGAGGATATATTCAAAGATTTTGTACATGCACAGGGGTTTGTGGAAGTAATGTACCGTTATGTGGTAAATCAGGCCAATAGTGGAAATCAGAATGATGGTTCCAACTTTCTGTTGGCCGAGGAAGTCATCTCAGCCAATTCAGGGATGCTTCCCTACCGGTTTGATATGGGGAACATGGAATTTGCTGTGTCGGTACAGGGTTCGTTGAGCGTGAATAATAACCTGGGTGGACTGGGTTACTTCGACCGTCCCGATATGAATGGATCGACACCATCGTGGGAACACGATTATCCTACTGTTCGTCCGGGTATCTGGGATGGATGGAAAGCGATTCGTATTGCCAATATAGTATTGGATAATATGCATTTAATGACAGGTGCTTCGGAAACCGAGAAAAACCTAATCAAGGGTCAGGCGCTGTTTTTCAGAGCTTATTTCCACAGTGAAATCATGAAATACTGGGGACGTATTCCCTATGTTGATTTTGTGATTACGGGGAATAACGACGATTACAAACTGCGTCGTCCGGATACCTATAAGGAGTGTGCCATGAAGGCTGATGCGGATTATGCAGCAGCTGCTGAATTATTACCCAACAACTGGGATGACTTGAAAGATGATCCTACGGCTAAGTTATATACTTTTAAAACAGAGACTTTTGGTAATAACCTGATGCGTATCAATAAGGCAATTGTGTATTCCTTTAAAGGTAAAAACCTGCTGATGGCAGCCAGTCCGTTGATGAAAAATTCTACTTCTGCAACACCTCCTGATACTTATGATTACGATCAGGAATTGTGCGAACTGGCAGCTGCTGATTTTGCACGTGTTATTCAAATGGACCGTGATAATGTGAATAATCTTGGATTGGCAACGGCTGCAAACTACTACCGTTTGTTCTACACCGATGCAACTTCTATCGGACGTCTTCAGTGGCCGGGTACCGCTATCAATATGGGAAGTGGTGAAGGTGAATATATTTTCAGTTCGACTGCTGCCGCGCTTAACTTCACCCGGGCTCAGGCTTCAGCCTACATGCCTTATACCAATAAAATCAATCCGGTTCGTCCTACCCATCGGTATATAAACCGTACGTTCGGTACTGCCAACGGCCTTGCCTGTTCGGAAGACCCAACTTACGATCCTCAAAAGGAATTCGAAAACCGCGACCCTCGTTTTTACATCAATCATATTGTGGATGGCGATACCATCATCCGGAATATGGGTGCCAGTACAAAATACAAGTATGCCCAGTTGTATACCACAGGTGAATCGCGCAAAATTAACTCGGTGGAGAATTTTGAAACCGGTTATTTTATCAAGAAATGGGCTGACATTACCTTTAACAACGCCACAACCAGTGGTATGCCACCTTCGGATAATCCCGATAATATCACCAACTTCAACTCCTTCAGGATGAATATGCGCCTTGCCGATGTGTACCTGATGTATGCAGAAGCCCTTGCTGCAACCACAAAATACGGGGTAGCTACTGCACCGAATTTTAGTCATCTGCCCGGAGCTCCATCGGCGATAGAAGTCATTAATATGCTTCGTGCACGGTTTGGAATTCAAACTGTACAGGCTGCTTATCAGAGCATTGGAGTGAATATTCTGGGCGACCGTAACCGCTTTATGGACGTGGTTCGCCGCGAACGATCCATTGAACTGGCTTACGAAGGTCATCGCTGGGACGATATCCGTCGCTGGGTGTTGGCTCACTTACCTGATTATAAAACAAAGTCGGCTATTGATTTCGAACGTGACACCTATGCTGAAACTGCACGTGGAAACTTCCGGAATGTGAACTTTAACGAGCGGATTATCCGGACAAGGGTTTGTGAATATCCAAAACATTACTGGATTCCGTTCACTACCAAGCAAACCGAAATGTTTGAAGGTTTTCCACAAAATCCGGGTTGGTAATTAGTCGTCAATTTAACTTTAAAAGAATAATCACATGAAGTATATATCAAATTTTTGGGTTGTTTTGGGACTGGCTACTGCATTGAATGGAACAGTGTCGGCGCAGTTGGAACAGAAAAACTCATCAGCCTCATGGAACAAGGTAAACGATACCACCAAAATTGACCTGGGTTTTCAGAAACTTTCGAAACGAGATGCTGTTTCGTCGCTGGCTACGGTGAAGCCGGGGGAGCGCCTCACCTTCGACGATGCTGAAGCAGCCGGAAATCAAATGGACATCTTGCTGGGTTTGACAGGTGGAAATAATATCCGTAATATCGGTTCGGCTCTTTATGTAATCGACGGTATTGCCGGCCGTGATATTAATCTACTGAATGCCAGTGAAATTGAAAGCATCACGATTCTGAAAGATGTAAATGCACTGGCTTTGTACGGTGCGCAGGGACGCAACGGGGTAATAGTAATCACGACTAAAAGAGGTCAGGCCCTGAAAAACCAGGTGAACGTGAAAGTGAATCAGGGAATCAGAAGCCCGAAATCCTATCCCAATTACCTGGGAGCGGCTGAATACATGGAATTGTACAACGAAGCCCGTGTGAACGACGGCCTGGCCAAAACCTACGATTCGCTATCTATAGTCCGCACCCGTTCAGGACTTAATCCCTACCGGTATCCGGATGTGAGTTTTTATAACAGCGATTACTTAAAACCATTTACCACACAAACATCAGTTATTACTGAGTTTAGTGGAGGTAACGATGATTTGAGGTACTATGTGAATCTGAATTACGAGAACAACGGTACCATTGAAAAGATTAATCCGGAGGTAAACAAGGGAACCAACTCGTACAAAGTTAGAGGTAACCTCGATTTTCCGGTGAATCGCTGGATTAAGAGTACTGTTGATATTATGGCCAGTATTATTTCCAAGAAATCGCCCAATACAAGTATTCTTTCCGAAGCAACAAGCTTCCGCCCCAATTTGTATGCGCCTTTTCTACCGGTATCGATGATTCGTGACTCATTAGGTACACAGCTCACTTCCATGAAAACCTATATGGATGGAAAGTATATTCTGGGAGGTTCGGGATCGTATAAGTCGATTGTTCCTTTTGGTGATATTTTTGGTGGAGGGTATGTGGATCACACCTACAGAACTACTCAGGTGGCTAACTCGCTGGAATTTGATTTGTCGAAAATCACCAAAGGCCTGAGTGCTAAAACCTATGTAAGTTTGGATTACTACGATTATTACACCGTATCGGTTACCAATGATTTCAATTTTTATGAACCCAAATGGCAAAATAAAGCCGACGATCTGGATGTTAATAAGTTGCTGAGCTACAACGATACCTGGCAATCCGACTCGATTGCAACTTTAACTCCACTTGGTTTGCCTGATAAAAAGGGAACTATCGAAAATGTTGCTACCAAAGGCTTTACAATGCGGACTGGATTCTACGGGTTGATAAATTATGCCCGGACATTTAATACAGACCATTCAGTAAATGCTTTGTTGATTGCATCTACCAATTCGTCGAAGTACTCGGGTGTAAAACAAACCTATGTGAACAGTCATGCTGCATTTAATCTGGATTACAATTTTAAAAGCAAGTATTATCTGAATTTCAATTCAACTTATACCTATTCAACTAAATTAGCTCCCGGAAATCGCGGAAAATGGGCTCCTACTGCTGGTTTGGCATATGTCATTTCTGAAGAGGATTTTATGAAGGATATCTCAGCCATTGATTACCTGAAGCTTCGTGGAAGCTGGGGTGTGTTGAATACCGATGTGGATATTCCTACTTATTTTATGTACCAGGATGTGTACGATATTGAAACGGCAGGCTCCTATACCTGGAACGATGGTGGAACACCTTCCCTGAAAAGAACAATGATAC
This sequence comes from Paludibacter sp., assembly GCA_024709185.1. Taxonomy (GTDB): domain Bacteria; phylum Bacteroidota; class Bacteroidia; order Bacteroidales; family Paludibacteraceae; genus Paludibacter. The sequence goes on along the minus strand of JANJXE010000332.1, from coordinate 5,514 downwards.
GCAATGGTCGTAACTATGGACTCACATTCGAGCAGCGCGAAGATATCACTGCCGGATTCGAGGCACTGATGTTCAACTCCTTAGCGATCGAGATGAATTACTTCCGTACCGATCATAGTGGTTTTGTATCACAGGAAGCTGTTTATTATCCTTCGTTTTACGCCGACTTTGCGCCCTTTATCAATAGCGAACGCTATCGTTATCAGGGAGTCGAGCTGGGATTGAATTACAGTAAACTAATGGGTGACTGGAGAATGGATGTCGGAGGAAATCTGCTTTATTCTACTTCAAAAATTATGGAGGCCAATCAATTGGATCCTGAATACGATTACCAGAACTTAATTGGTCAGCCATTGGGCCGTATCGTTGGACTTCAGTCTCTTGGTTTCTATACAAAGGATGATTTTAATCCAAATGGTACACTGAAAGCTGGTTTGCCGGTACCGCAGTTTGGAAAGGTTCAGCCGGGCGATTTGAAATACCTGGATAAAAACGGCGATAATTTCATTGATACAAAGGATAATCACACCATCGGAATCAACGCATTTCCCTATAGCTTTTCGTTCAATGTATTATTGAAGTACAAAGGCTTTAGCTTGTTTGTTCTGGGTAGAGGTCAAACCGGTGCCGAAACCACCAAAAGTTCGTCGTACTACTGGGTGAAAGCCAACGACAAGTATTCCGAAGTGGTTCGTGGACGCTGGACCGAGGCTACCGCTGCTACTGCTACCTATCCGCGCCTGACAACAGGGTCGGGAACCAATAATTACCGGACTTCCACTTTCTGGATGTATGACAAATCGTATTTTGATATCCGCAGGGTGCAGTTGACCTACGAATTTGGCAATCAGGTTTGTGAATCGTTGAGAATGAAAGACCTGAGTGTAAATATTGCCGGTTCCGATTTATTGACCTTTGCTCCCAATAAGGATATTTTGGAGCTCAATGTAGGAGGTAATCCTAAATTCAGAAATGTAACGCTTGGTCTGAAATTTACCTTATAATTTTAAAAAATGAAGAAGATGAAAAACAGCACTATATTCTTAGTTCTTGCTTCGTTTCTGCTGGTGATGAGTGCCTGCGAAAACATTCTGGAGCCTGTGAACGAAAATCTGATCGATGAAACCTATGCAACCACCGACCCTGCGAGCGCCGAAGGGTTGATGCTCAACGCGTATGCAAACCTGGTGGGTCAGTATACTTTTACCGATGCTGCTACCGACGATGCAGTCAACAATCAATTGGGTAACGGATATCGCCGCATGGCAACCGGAGAACTTACCGCCATTTACAATCCACTGAATAGATGGAACCTGTATGCCAATGTGTTTTATGTAAATAAATTCCTGAAAGTAGTGGATAAAATTATCTGGATGACTGACCCAAAAGGCTACTCCATCCAGAACGAACTGTACAGAAAACGCCTGCGTGGCGAAGCACTGGCATTGCGGGCGCTGCACCATGCATTTATCCTCGAAAACTTTGCAGGAAAGGATAACAGTGGTCAGTTGATGGGTATTCCATATTATACCGAATTCATTGAACCAACTGGTGATTTTAATCTGCCCCGTCTTACATTTGTTCAAACAGTGGCAAAAATCCAGGCCGATTACGATTCTGCATTTGCCTTACTGCCTTATATTTATACTACAAAAGCAAGTGATATTGCCGACAAGGACAAGCCTTCGAAACTAACCTATAAAGGCAATAACTGGGCAGTGGATTCAGCGTATTATATGAGCAACTACAACGGAGCTTACACCATTGTCAACAGCACGAAATTCAATCTTCGTCTGAATGGTAAAATTGTTCGTGCCCTGCAGGCCCGTTTGAAATTGTTTGCCTCAAGTAAAGCATACCTGAATAGTGTTGATGGATACAAAGAAGCAGCGAATTATGCGGCTGAAGTGTTGAAAGGATATTCAATCGCCTCCGATGGTGTTGAATTTTACAATGCAGATGCCGATAATGTGAATCCCGAAATTCTGTGGAGAAAAAACGTAAGCATGAGCTCATCACTGGAAGCCAATAATTTTCCACCGTCGTTAAACGGACTGGGTAATATCAATCCGACTCAGAACCTGGTGGATGCCTTCTATATGAAAGATGGTTATCCGATCGGACAATCGCCTGCCAATACCTACGATCCTAAGAATCCGTATGTAAACCGGGATCTTCGCCTCGATAAATTCATTTTACGTAATGGGGGTTCCATTGGAACTTCGGGCATTGTTAATACTACAGCTACCGATACCAAGAATGGTGTAAATGCGGTGCCGGAACAATCGACCCGCACCGGTTATTACCTGAAAAAACTGCTTCGTCCCGATGTGGTAATTCCTGCCTCCGGAACTCCGGTTGCGAAAAATCATTTCGAATCCTTGATCCGTTATACTGAGTTGTATTTAATTCTGGCTGAAGCTCAGAATGAAATTGGCGGCCCTACCTATAAAGAAGGTATCAGTACATTATCGGCAAAAGATATTCTACGCATGATACGCAAACGGGCGATGGCCATCAACAGCGATCCGTATCTCGATGGAATTTCAAGTCAGGAAGCCATGCGCACGTTAATTCAAAACGAGCGCAGACTGGAACTTTGCTTCGAAGGCTTCCGGTTCTTCGACCTGCGTCGCTGGGGATTACCGTTGAATGAAACGGCAAAAGGATTATACGACGATGCCAGTGGAGCCGGTTATCAGTTAATTGAGGTGGAAGAACGCAAATTTAATGAAGAAAAACACCGATATTTGCCTCTGCCTTACAATGAGGTGCGCAAGTTCTCCAATTTAACCCAAAATGCGGGTTGGTAATCTAGTGTTAATCAGAAAAACAATCAAACAATGAAAAAAATAAGTAAATCAATCGTGCTGTTGGGTGTAGTGCTGGCCTTGTTCTCCTGCGAAAATCAGCCCATAGAATTCGAAGATTTTGGCAAGACAGCCTGTTACTTCCCTTACCAATCGCCGGCCCGTACCATCATTCTCGGGAATTACGACGAAGGATTCAACGACAACGACAACAATCATCAATTCGAAATTGGTGTTATCATGTCGGGCGTTTATGAAAATAAAGAAGACAGAAAGGTGTATTTCGAACTGGATACTACCCTTATGTCGACGGTGGCCAATGCAAAATATTTGCCATCCGATCAGTACACCATCGAAACTGTCAGTCCGGTAATTATACCTAAAGGTGATACGAAAGGTCGGATAAAAGTGAAATTAACGGACGCATTCTTCAACGACCCAAAAAATGCAAGTGATTTTTACAAATCGACCGGGGTGGTTTGCAATTATGCCATTCCGTTGAAAATAACAAAAGTAGAAGGGCTCGACACTATTTTGGTAGGATTGCCGGTTGTTGCAAATCCGAAGCGTCTTGTAGCTGCCGACTGGAGATTCCTGCCGAAAGATTATACCTTGTTTGGTGTGAAATACATTAATCAGTATCACGGGTATTATCTTCGTCGTGGAGCTGATAAGCTAATCAACACCACTACCAGTGCAGTTTTGGGAACTAAAACCTACCGGGGCACCTATGTTGAAAACAGCGAAGTAGCAAAAGCTCAAACTCTATCTATGAATTCGGTAACAATCCCATCGATAATCCGCAGGTACAATGCTCCTGATGGTGGTGCACTCACACTGAAAGCTGTTTTTGCTTCAGATAAAACCTGCATTGTGTATAACAATGCAACCAACGAGCAAATTGGTACAGGCGTTTTAAAAGAAAAAGGCGATATGTGGGGAGGAAAAACCCGCGATGTGATTTACCTGGATTACGCCTACACCGATGCCCCGAGAAACGAGAGGCACGAAGTGAAGGATACCATGGTAATTCGTGATAGAGGAGTTGGATTCGAACTGTTTATTCCTACCTTAAAACCATAGAATCTGTAGATTCATAATATTGTTTGCACATTATTCAGGGTTTGTTTTAAATTCAGGGCAGAGTTATTCAACTTACAGAGAATAAATTCTGCCCTTTTTTCTGCTAAATAATCATGGGTTTACGACTTGTTTTTTGCTTTACCGTACTGCTGTTTTCACTTCTACCTGTTTTTCCACAGGGAGCTACTATGCCTTTCAAAATGCTGGAAGCCGAAGATGGTGAGTTGAGCAATGGAGCAACCGTGCATGCAATGCTTTCCCTGCCTACGTCGCCAACAGTGGAACTCGAGTCGTCGGGTCGAAAATGTGTAGGCCTGTATACTGTTGGTGCATCTGTAAGCTGGACGACCACCGAGCCTGCAAACACTATCGTAGTGAGGGTTTCGATGCCCGATGCCCCATATGGAGGTGGAATTACCGATTCGCTCAATTTATATGTAGACGGTATTTTTCGTCAATCCATTGTATGCACCTCGAAATATGCCTGGGTGTATGGGCTTAATGCAATGGTAGACAACAACCCCGCTACCGGTACTCCCAAGCGTTTTTTTGATATGTCACGCGTCTTTATAACGGGCGAAACAGTTACAGCGGGCAGCACCATTACTCTTCGAAAAGATGCTAATAATACTTCGCCCTATTATCGGGTTGATCTTATTCTCCTCGAAAATGTGGGCGCGCCGCTACCACAACCTGCCAATACACTTTCTGTGTTGAATTATGGTGCTATTCCTGATGATGGCAGAGATGATACACAGGCATTTAAAAATTGTATATCAGCTTGTCAGACTCAGAAAAAAGGGATGTGGATTCCTGCGGGCAATTTTCACAATGGCGGATCGATTATAAATGCAACCGGCATCAATATCTATGGGGCTGGAATGTGGTATACCACCAATACCCGTATTATCGGAGGTCGTCATAAATGGAACCTAACCAATTGTACGATTCAGGATTTGTATATTTTTAATCCGGAAACGGGTAGGGATGTCACCCTGGGGCACGATTCGGGAATGACCATTCAGGGGGAAAATGGGTGGTTGGTGACGCGTGTCTGGACTCACCACTGTTTTTTCTGGTGTAGCGGAACCGACGGATTAATTCGTGATTGCCGTGCAACAGAAAGCTGGGCCGATGGAATTAATCTGAACAATGGTCCTTCGGTTAAAGTAGATTATGCAGGTTTACGGCTTACAGCAGAAAACAACTTTATCGTAGGAGCCGGCGACGACGGAATTGCTATTAATGCGCAAAACGGTGGTGGTGCGGCATCCAACATGGTGGATACACGTGTGCAATACAATACGTCTATTGGTTGTACATGGGCAAATGGTATGCGTGTGGCAGGTGGACGAAATTCCATCGTTCAATACAATTTGATCACCGACCCTGCCGATGGAAATGGCATCCGGGTAGGGAAATTCGGAACCCTTGGCAATGACTGTGAATCGGTTTTGGTTGCTAATAATTTGATTCTGAGAGGTTGCGGAATCCGTTCAACCTATGGGCAGGGAGGAATCTCGGTAACCGATACAGCTACTGCTACCATTCAATCGAATACCATCATCGACTCGCACCGCTTAGGCATTGACGTACAGCGATGTACAGCTATTTTTGCCGG
>JANJXE010000322.1 GCA_024709185.1 Paludibacter sp. | reverse complement strand
GTAGAATAACCGTATCGTCGGTTCCGTGTAGGATAAGCGCTTTGGGCTGATTGCATCGAACATTGTATAGCGGCGAAAGCTGTTTTGCTATTGCAATTTGAGCTTCAGTCGGAATCTGACTTTCGGGTGTTGGTTTTTTTTCAAGGGCTGCACCTCCGATTATTCGGTTGATAAACGGACTGGTGGTGAAGTCGGAAAGCGGATTGTAGAGCACCATTGCATTGGGTATGGCACTGATAGCAAGATTGTCGGATGGATGATTGAACCCATCAACTGTTCCCAGACAGGATGCCAGATGACCACCGGCCGAATCGCCTGCAACAATGATTTTGTCGGGGTCAATTCCCAATTCATCAGCATGTTCGCGTATATACCGAATGGCAGATTTGCAGTCGGCTAAACAATCGGCCACCGTAACACTACCATCGGCTTTTACCAATCGGTAATGAATACAAATTCCTAAGGCTCCCCGACTGGCAAAATAGCGGGCATGCGGGAAAAAGGTTTCGGTAATACCGCCTGTCCAACCACCACCGTGTATCCATACAACGGCTGTGCGTTTATGAACCGGCTTTTTTTCAGCGGGCCGAATATAGTAGATTTTAACTTCTTCATTTCCGGAACTTCTAATCACAATTTCTTTCAATTCCGGCCCACGAACAAGTGAATCAAAAGCAATGGTATGGGAATAAATATTACAAATATTGACACCTGTTAATAGCAGAACAAGCAAATGAAATTTAAGATTTAAGAACGTGCCATCTTTCATTGTACTCTATTCTTCGCAGGTATTGACGAAATTTGCTTTTTTTCTCCGTTTACCTGAAGCGTAACCCGCTTTTGTTTTTCAGATACAATCTTATAGTTGGTTACCTTCCCGTTTTTCCAGGAAACATCAACGGTAAAACCACCGCGTGCACGCAAGCCGTTTACCGAGCCGTCTTTCCAGGCATCGGGGAGGGCAGGCAATAAGTGAATTTCATCGTCGGTGGATTGCAACAGCATTTCTGCCACTGCAGCTGTTCCTCCAAAATTGCCATCAATCTGAAAGGGTGGATGGGCATCGAGCAGGTTGGGATAGGTTCCTCCACCTCCACCGTACTTCATATTAACACCATCGGGTACGGTATATTTCAGTAGTTCGCGGTACATTTTATAGGCACGGTTACCATCGAGCAACCTCGCCCACAGGTTGATTCGCCAGCCTTTACTCCAACCGGTGGTTTCGTCACCCTTGATTTCGAGTGTGCGCTTACAGGCAGCTGCAAGTTCAGGAGTGGTAGCTACACGTATGTGCTGACCGGGATGTAATCCTATCAGATGTGACTGATGCCGGTGCAGAGGGTCGGCGTCCTGCCAGTCGTGATACCATTCCTGAAGATTTCCATGAGAACCAATCTGATAGGGGTACAGATTATCCAATGATGCCTGGAGAGTTTCGACTAATTCGTTATCCGTTTGCAATACCCGTGCAGCTTTAATGGTTTGTATAAAACACTCGCGGATAATGGCCAGTTCAGCTGTACTCCCGTATAAAATGGAAGATTTCAATCCGTCGGGAGTAACAAAGTTATTTTCGGGCGATGATGATGGTGAGGAAATCAGCCTCCCATTTTTATCGGGAATAAGAATGTTCAGACAAAATGTGGCCGCTCCTTTTAGTAAGGGATAGCCTGTTGTACGGAGATAAACCGTATCCTGCGTAAATGCGAAATGTTCCCAGAGATGTAAACTCAGCCAGGCTCCTCCCAGGGTAAAATTCGACCACTGTGGATTTCCGTTTTCCTCACCTACCGGGTTACTCATTGCCCAGATATCTGAATTATGAGCAGCCATCCATCCATCGCAATTGTAGAAATTGCGGGCGTTATTTGCACCTGTTTTGGCTATGTTTTCGATAAGTCCAATGAGTGGGAAATGCAGGTCGGAAAGGTTGGTAGTTTCTGCAGGCCAGTAATTTTCCTGTAAATTGATGTTGATGGTATAATTGGAATTCCAGGGGGGCCGTACCTGATAACTCCACAAGCCCTGCAGGTTGGCAGGAACGCCTTCAGTTCGCGAGCAGCTGATTAACAGATACCTCCCAAAGTTAAAATACAATTCTTCGAGACGCTTATCGCTATAACCTTGAGCGTAACGCTTCAAACGTTCATCGGTGGGTAGCGATGGCACCTTATCGTGACCCAACTTAAGTGATACTCTATTGAAAAAACGACGATAATCGGCAATATGTCGCTCCTTCAACTGTTTAAAGTTCATGCTGTATGCTTTTTGAAGTTGTTGGCCGGCTATTTGCTTATATGGTTTTCCTTCGGTTGCCGGATTTTTATCAAAACCATTAAAACTGGTTGCCATTGAAACATAGATTACAGCTTCGCCGGCGTTCCTGACCTGTAGGGTGGTATCGTTTATAATTACGCTGCCATCTGATGTTTTAACTTTTATCAGGGTCGTAAAACGGGTACCTCGTGAAGGGTCGTAAAAAATCTCACCGGGGATTCCCCTCACCGATGCTTTCTGATTATAGGGAGCATATCCTTCTGCTTTTAGTTGAGTTTGATCCGCCATTAATGCATATCTGAGCACACTGTGGAACCCAATACTGAAGTTTAATGCCCCTTTGTGTGATGATTTTAGTCGAATGATAAAGATCTTATCGGGATTCGACACAAAATACTCCCTGCTAAACTCAACATCGTCCACTCTGTATTTCACGTGCGAAATGGCATTGTCCAAATCGAGCTCACGGTAATATTGCTTAACATCTGCATTGTGTTCGAATTGCAGATTGAGTGTGCCCAGCGCCATATACGACTGACTGTAACGACCCTGCAACTTTTTAACCAACTCATGAGCTAGCCCGTAGTCTTCATCGGCCAATGCTTCACGAACTGCCGGCAAATGTCGATACTTACCTTCATAAATGCTGTCATCGACCGGTTCTCCCGACCAAAGAGTGATGTCGTTGAGATATATTTTCTCTTGTTGTGTGCCTCCAAAGATGCTCGCACCCTGTGCGCCATTTCCCATGACCAGGGTTTCTTCAAATTGATTCGCAGGCTTAGTATACCAGAGTATCTTGTCCTGTTTTTGAGCAAGTACTATGGAAAAGCCAGAGGTTATAGCACAGATGACAATCAGTTTATGCATTGATTTCAGGGTGTTTTAAACTGACTTTTCACTTCTTCTTCACTCAACACCCGGTCCCAGAGTCCAAAGCCGGAAACCACCGCCGAATGTCCCATAAAGAAATCGAGGGCATCAGTGCTGATTTGGGTAGTGCCCGCAGCGGTTGCCACCAGTTTTCCATTTAGGTAGAGCTTCATTTCACTTTCACTGGCGGTGAGTACCACTGTGTTCCACTCATCGGACTTTATCTGATTGCCCCGCAGACGGTTGGGATTCGCAAATAGCTGATTGTTGGTCACATAGGCTGATAATGTTCGGTAACTTTTTCCGAAAGCATTGTATCCATCTTTCCCGAAAATCTTATACGTAGTTTCATTAGTTTTAAATCTCACTGCTACGGTCATCGCATTTTCGCGCATTTTTAGCTGATGAACCCTCAATCCCGGACGCATAGTGCCACGCGAAACGTTCACATCGACTGCCGCAGCAAGTTTCGGATCGTAGGCTTTTAGCTCCACTGCTTTGCCTTCGGGCGTTTCAACAGGGACTGAAGCTGCATTGATCCACAGTTTAAAGTTACCGGTATGGGCAAAATCGCCTGTTCGGCCGTTCCAGCTATTGAAATTTACAACTCCCTGCGGACCGTAATTGTTGTTGATGTCGGATTTGAAATGCTTTTGCCGGAAAACATTTTCAGCGGTCAACGGAACCAGCTGTCCATCCGGATAGTTGAGTTGCACAGTGGTTTCGCTTGCTCCAAACCGAACCGAAAGCGGATACCAACCTTCCTGCAATAGAACTTTCCCCGATAAATGGCGGCCAAAAACTCCTTTCTGAACAACAATTTCATTCCCAATACGCACCTGATTCTGGCAGGTGGATTGTTTGGATCCCAAAAAAGCAATGTCTCCGGTGCGGTAGGTGGTCAACACTTCATATTCACCTGGCATAGGGGCGTGGAAATAGCCCGAAAATTCCTTAACCACATTTCGGCTTTCCGACGATTCCATCTTTTGAGCAACACCTGCCTGATAGGGTTTCAGCCCATCAATATCCAAAAAATCAACATCGCGGCGCTTGCCGGTTTGATCGTAGTTTTTGTACACAAAACCTTTCTCCATAGCTGGAATAAGGGTTAAGGGATTGATTTTTGCCTGTTCCGCATGAGATTTTTTTTCTTGATTTGCTGTAGGCACATAACACAGGTGCGTTTCGGTAACCGATTGAAATGCTCCGTTGTTGATGCGGTAAACCACTTCCAGAGGTATAGGCTCCAGGCTGTTGATGTTCCAGAACAACGGGTCGGTAATGATTAATTCAACCGGATGCCAGCCTTTTGCAAGTACTACTTCGCCCTTGCGGTGTGCCAGTTGCTGATGAAAAACACCCACCTGTTCAATAGCCGGTTGTTTTGCAATATCCAGCGTAACCGGACCGCAGGAATGTACATCAAACTGATATACTCCCTGTTCGGGGGCGAAAAACCAACCGTTGAAACGGTAAAAGCCTTTGGTCTGATCTTCGAGTTTCTGTGCCGAATGGGCAAGTGGTAGACAAAAATTGCTAACTATTGTTTGAAGGATAGGTTTTTCTTTGTTCAGGTCGGGCATCATAATCAAATCTGAAACAAAAAATCCCTTGTCGTTATACATTTTGGTGTTTTTCTCGTAAACCCGTGCAACTAAACCAGGCTGAGCACCCGAAGGTTTAACAGCTAACCCATCGGCTGCTTTGCGGACTTCGAAGCGTGCTGTTACTGCTTTACTGAGTTTGTCTGCACCAAACTGCCAGTCGGGATGATGCACCACAGCTTTAACAATTGAATTTCTACTGACAGGCACCGGCTTGCTGTAAACCGGCGACTGAGCAGTGGGTTCTGAACCATCGAGCGTAAAGCGAATTTGTGCCGGAGCAGCTACCCGTTCAAATTCGAGATAACCAATACTATCAATAAGATAAACCGGCACTTTGTTTTCTTCCCTGGTATAACGTAAACTATTGATATCGAAGAGCTCGCCTCTAACTTTGAAAATCGGTCGTGCAGGAGTTGCTTCACTTTTCAGAGTGGTTTGTCCGTTGCGTTGCATGGTAAGTACTGTGCGTCCGCCATCGGTTTTGCCAAAATGATACACATCTTTTTGACTACCCAGTTGCACATTTAATTCGGTGCGGTCGGAATTCCAGTTTGTCACCGGCAGCGGATCGCCGTGTTTGTAAGGATACACCAAAATTCTGAATTCGGGCGAAACCGTTTGCGCAGGAACGACTACCTGATTATACCCCTGATACCGTTCGAACCGTGGTACAGGAAATCCATATTCGGTATTACGCCACAACACACGAATCAGACAAAGCGGTTCTCCTTTTTTAAGTGTTACTTTTCCTGTAACCGGGTCCCGGGGTCTTCCGGCTTTTCCAAGAATAATATCACCGCCACGTACCGATGAAGGATTGGTATTCTGGAACTGAATTTCCGGATTCAGTACTTCAACTAGATCCACATCCATTGGAACCGAAATATTCCATTCGAATAAGTGTTTGTTGTTATCTTTTTTTGCATCATCGATTACCAGCACGTAAGGATGATTGCCCCTGGCCAAATGAACAGTGCGATAGAGTTGCTCCATCGGATTAAAGTACTTATATTCCTCAATCAGGCGGGTTTCTCCACTCCAGGGGCCATAATCAGTATGACCGAAGCCATCGTAAAATTTCACTGTTCGTGGATTAAAAGCCACCTGTTTATCACGTGTCAAATCAAAATTTCCTTCAGCAAAAGGAGCGTAATACGGAATTTTAGCTGAAGGGAAATTCAGCGGATGCACTTGCATCACTTTGGTGTAGGTGTAGCCATCTTTTCCATCACCGGCAGCTGTTAGACCTTCGGGCGATTCCTTCAAGCCCAGCCATGTACCGGCCACAGGTGGCCATTGCTGACCTTTTCCATCGACCGAAATCATATTTTGCAGAAAAGTAGCTTTGGTGGCAAGCATATCATTGTCCTTAATCCAGTTCACACCATCTTTCCAGAGGGTAATGCGGTTATTTTCAGAACCTTCGTGGCCGCCATAGTAGAAATCCTGTTTGCACACAAATCCAAGTTGCAAATCATCCTTTTTCCAGGAGTTACGGGTAAACACATATCCCCGCTCATCATCCTTCCATGTTACCGGCAGCTTCAATCGGTCGAGATTTTTTTGTTGAGTCCAGTCAGTCGTTTTACCGCTTGCATCAGTCATTCCCTTATCGGCATACAAAAGCAATAGTTCAGAGCTGATTCCCACAGGATTGGGCCATTTGGCATCAGCATCATTCAGGAAATCATGACTGGAGAAAGTGCTTTGGTACAGAAAATCAATTTTTTCATCGGTTGGATGGAAGTAATGCATCATCCAGATAACATGGAAAGCAGATGCCCGCATCTCGTCGCGTATAAGCCATTTCCCGTTTTCCCAGCGGATAGCAGCCAGGAAGAAGCGCATTTTGGCCTGCAAATGGTCGTGTTTGAGCAGGTTGCGCTGCCGCAATCCAACGGCAGTAAATGCCGACACATTCAGCCATCCCTTGATGGATTCGTAGCACATACCCTCTTTGCTGAGAAACCAGTTGAGCATGGCAGTTGCCTTGCGGGCCGAGGCATCAAATAAAGGTTTGTTGAAGCCTTCCTGACCTTCAATGAGCAACATCAGCCGTATATATTCCATCCCGAAACCCTGGTGGTTGTTAATCATAAAATGATCGGGATACATCAGGTAGTTGGAAAAGCGCCGTTGTGTGATGCGGGCAATCACCCTGCGGGCAAGTTCTCTTTCTGCCGGGCTCATCCATCCATGCAGGTAATCGTAGTCGAGCAAATCCCAGATTTCGGTTGGAGGGTCAGGGTCGCCTAATGCCATCACAGAACGTTCGACTGACCATATATTTTCCGTGTCGGGATGTTTATCAAAGTCGTTGAGTTTCACTTCCAGGGATTTGAGTTTCTGTACAAGCATACCGGCCAGTTCCCGGCCCAACTTATCGTCCTTCGTCACCAGAGCATAAAAGGCATTCTGTTTGCGTTTTTCCCTCTCCCACATTACTTTGAACGCTGGAGGAGCCTGTTCACCCAATGCCACCTTTTCCCGGATACGCTGCAAATCGTCGGGGGTAATAATCACTCTGGGGTGTACACCGGGCGCAGGAACTTTGCCAAGGCGACCTGCGTCGAAACCCGGGTCGTGATACGTGAGTTTCACTTCGGGTGATGGCGGAAAGAAATCGCTGCGAACCACTTCATCATAGTTGAGGAAAATACGTGGGTTCCAGGTGGGTTCCTGATAATATTTTTTAGTTTGAGCCGACAACATCTGGAATAATCCGGTAAGTAGTAACAGAGCAAGGGCTGCAAAAAGTTTTTTCATGATGATGTAATAAGATATTGATAGTGCAAAAGTATCAATATTTAGCAAATACGTTTTAAAATAATAATATCATTAAGCAGGATTATTGTTTCAATTATTCCAGTTCCCCTTCTCAGCATCCTCCAAAAATCCAATCACCTTATTTTTTTATCAACACTTTTCTAATTTCAACATGGTTAGTACTATCAATTTTTACAAAATAAAAGCCTGAATCGAAATCATCCATTGAGAGTTTTACTTCATTTGAAACATCGTTCAGTCTTATCATTTCACGGCCATAAACATCAAAAACCGAAACATCGAATGTGTTGTCATAATTAATGAAAAGAAAGTCGGAGGCAGGATTTGGAAATACTTTTAATACAGTATCACCGGCGTTTATAACGGGAGTGGAGGTACTGGGTACAACGGTTAGTTTGCCATCTATCAGATGAAAATCATAATTGAGTGCTGCCAAAGTGCCTTTATTGATGACAATAGGATAGGTACCGGGTAACAGGTTACTTTCAATCGGTTGAAAAGCAGGCAATCCACTTACTACTGTTGTTGTTTCGCCTTTTTTAAAGCCTGTTATGCTATAGGTAAACACCGGCGTCGGCATCCCCGAATCGATGGTTTTATCGGCAGCAGTAACTGTGAGTGTGGCTTTGGGTGTAACCACCAGCAATTGTGCAGCGGGCTCAGCGGCCGGGTAACTGCTGTTACCCTCCTGAAAAGCCCGGATAATAGTAAAACCCGATTTCTTAACAGTAACAACATTCCCGCTCACCGAAGCAACGTTGGCATCGGTACTGACATACCTGACAGCTAATCCTGAACTTGTTGTTGCATTGAGAGTATAGCTGTTGTCGCCATAACCCAATACCGGAATGTCAGGAAAATGAATGACCTGAGTTATTTGAGCCTGATTCTCAATGACGGGAATCATCAACAAAACAGCTAAGAATATTCGTAATTTCATCGGCTTATCTATATAAACATCTAAGTTACTATGAACCATATACTCCCGAAATGGGTGGATTTACCGTATAATTCTCAGGCTTCACAATAGCTTTGCGGTAACTATCCGTTTTTAGTCCAACATCCGTCGCAGGAAAATTCTGAAAAGATGGAATATCTTTGAAAACCTGCGAACTTTCTTTCAAACTGAAATTGAGTGATTCTTCGGTGTTAAAATGAAGGTTCATTGTGTTATAGGTTCTGTTCGACGCATCTGCAGTGCCATTCAGAATGACAAACTGCTTTGCATTTCCTACCGCAACATTGTTCAGGGCTTTTGCCCCTGCAAACGACAAAGCCAGTTGAAAACCCTGTCGGCACTTATACGCAACATTATTCTGAACATCCTGGTTCCAGCCCGTTCGAAATAGAAATGCCCGGTTCATTTGATATGCCACATTGCCATACACCTTATCGTCGCGCCCGTAATGATCGAAATAAATACCATCACCCTGCAGGGCATTGTGCATCAGATTATATCTGAGGATGTTACCGCCATTGGCATTGGAATCGGTGTAGCAATAAAACGCACCCATATCGTCGGATAGTTTGGACGTGCGAAACACATCGTTGTATTCGAACAGGTTATTTGATCCGCCATGCAGCACCCCGGCATGAGGTGCATCATGAATGAGATTATTGTCGGCTTTTGCTCCAAACAAAGCGATATTCTTGTAGCCAAGATTGATAGCAGCAGCATAAATATTGTTCAGGTATCCGAAATTGTAAATGTGGCAATTGCTCACAAAGTGACCAGATGGAACAGCGGCACTTCCCGCAGCTCCCATCAACACACCGCTGGCACCTAGATCGTAAAGATTGGAACTCAGCACACCGCAGTTCTTTCCTCCATTAATTACTATTGCATCGTACTCAATATCGCGGATGATACATCCGGCAATCTGCACATCTGTACAGTTGGTCATTTTCACAGCATTTCCCAGATTGCAGGCAAACTCCAGTCCGATAAACCGCACATTACCTGCCCCGTTGATATCAATCATCGGGCTTTTATTGTCGGAGAAACGCAGTGTCCCGGAAGTAACAGTCGCAGGTGTGTACATATAAACCTTACGATCAAGATTGTCTATGCACCATTCGCCCGGCTCATCAATCTCTTCGAGCAAATTGATAACATAATAAGGCTCATGACGCGAACCGAGCGGAAGATTGTATTTGTTGCCCAACGTTACTGCCGGAGTAACTGTCATTGTGTTGGCTGCCAAATCGATCGCTGTAACCTTCAGGGTAGTAATTTGCCAGTTAACCCGCCAGTAACCTTTCACATAAACACCGTTGTTAAGTGCGGCTGCCCATGCAGCTTCCCTTCCCGAAACCCTGTTCATGTGCGGATCGTATAATTCGGTTGTTGCGGTTTTATACTGAAACACACCTGCAACTGTTGAACTTCCTCCGGTAAGCACCTGTTTCACTTCCATGTAATTGGGGAAATCGTTGGGAAAACGGGCCAGCTTTTGTCTTTTGCCATTCAGGTAAAAAGCAGGTAGGTTTGTAAACTGGTAAAAACCATTATTAACATCGTTGATTTTATCGGGCATCAAACCACTTACGGCCATGGCAAGGTTGGTAAGTGTACATTCTTTGATATTCGATACATTTACCGATGGGTGCAATCGACTGGCATTTCCAGAGAAATTCACCCAATGAGCAGGATTGATTCCCTTTGTTCCGCTCAGAATAACTTCTTCGTTGGGATACGCCCTGTAAATAATGGGTTTGCCTGCAGTACCTCCATCGGCAGTGCCAATTGAAAATGTGGTGGGAAGATAATAGGTACCTTCTCTCAGCCAGATAGTTACTCCATTGGAGCTGCTGCTTTTCATTATATTTGCCTGACTTTTAGCCTTTGCAAGAGTGGCGAAAGGCGACTGCAGAGTACCGCCATTTGTGTCTTTTCCGGTGGTGGAGACATAAATATTGGCATCGGTAGGCAACTCCGGACCCCATCCTATGTCAGTGTCGCGAGCTTCAAGCTGCAAAACAGCCATTAAACAAAATAATATGAGGAAATATTTCATTTTGAGTGATTGATAAACAATTATCACAACCTGCAAACTACAGGTTTTGTCTTTTTGTTCCGGTCAAACAAGGTCATTTGAAACCACTTTTCTGATTTTCGGTCGATGAAAAGTGATTGAGGATATTGGAAAGAAAGCACAATTTTATTGTTACGGCTGATTGATTTCAAACCCGTGGATGTTAGCTTTTTTATTCCTGAACCATTAACTTTAAAGGCCAACATACCGGTATAACTGCCCGAATAGCGATTACCGCCCAATTCAATATCGAAGTTGACAGGTGTATTTTTGATTAATGATTCATAATTTGTAATTACTACCGAAGTATCGGGATAAAAGCAGGCATCGGGATGTACATTTTTTAGCACGCCGAGTTTTTCTATGTGCTGAATATCGAACTGTTGTAGTAAAGCTTTACTGCGGATGACATTAAACCTTTTTTCCACATTACTCCCATCAAAATTCAGTTTGGCAACACCTTCCATCATCAGTTTACCACCACTTTCAAGATATTCTTCGAGAAAACGCAAAGTCTTTTCCCTTGAATACTCAGGGTAGAGAAATACCAATGCGCTGAATACCCTGCCGTTAAAAACCAGTTCCTTGTTTTCATTCATCCTGATAGTCCCATTTTCGATGAGTCCGGAGGGAGCCAGAGTAGTCAGATATCCTGCCTTTTGGAGTTCAATTGCTTTTTCTTCAATTTGCAATGATTGGTTAAGTTGATAGGCACTTTTATTCTGTTTAGTTGGAAACCAGTTGGCTAATGCCTCTTCGCCAAAAACCACCAGCAACCGGCTGTCGGGTTTGGGTAAGTTGAAGCGATTGAGTAATGCTGCGGCCTCTTCCACGGGTCTTACCTTATTCAGAAAAAGTTCCGATTCGAGTCCCACTCCCCATTGTTTATCGTTGATGGCATGGTAGTGGGTGCGGATACCATACCTAAGATCGTGCAGGGCTTTCATGCAGATGGTATCGGGGTTGGCATGGTAATACATATTGTAAATGACCGGTTTGGGGTTTGCAAACAGTACCCCCAGTTGCACCGGAAGCGAACTGTGCTCGTCGGTATGACCGTAGTCGCGGCGGATGGTCCACCAGTTTAGCCCCGTTGCCCACATTTCGTCCTGCACCAGGGTATTATGGAAAGTGTTGTGTACTCCGATAAAGCAATTATCTCCGAAGATTCTTTTTGCATTCGCATAGAACTCATTCTCCACCCTTAGTGGTCCGGTTTTGAGCACCGACATATAGCGGTTGATGGCGCGCGCTTTAATTTGCATGGAGTCGCGGGGGTAATATCGCATGTGAAGCAGTGCAATTTCAGCCGGAGAATGTTCAGCTTCCTCGAGTGCTCTTCCCATGGCCGGTGAATAGAAACGGGTATTGAACACCATGCTGTCGGTTATTTCCCAGGGAGGGGTGATGCGCATATACCCAAATTCGTCGAGTGCCGCGCCATCGAAAGGCACGGAAGCATAGGCTTCCATTGTTTTCGTAAAAAGCCCGGATGCTGCAGAAAACATTTCAGGATGGTTGTAATAATGCTCGGCCATAAGGTATACCGTGTATCCGGCGAGGGCTTTGCCTCCTTTTATTTTAATAGAAGCTTTGTCGCCGGAAGCAGTGGGTGTGACTTCACAAAACTCAGTAATATCCTTTAATGTAGTAGGGTCATATTCTTCAGCAGTTAACTTGCGAAATGCAAATGCCCTGAAAAGCTCTGTTTTGAAGGCTATCAGGTCATCGTTGCGGTAGAAATTGCGCAATCTGACATCTTTTGCGCTGGCTACATAACTGCCATTTCCACGGGCATCGAGGGTAATTTCAGCTTCGGTAAGTGTTCGTTGACTGATTTCCGGATCGTTTTTAATCGAAGGATTCCAGAGTTGAAGTCCTATTTTGATACCGCGTTCGTGGGCTTTGGCAACCAGCTTCGTAAAAACCGGTTTCATGGTGGTGGTATCAAAGAAATTGCAACCTTCGCGGGCAGATAAAAAGACTAAATCGAACGGACTGTTCTCTGTGATAGTATCAATCATATTCAAATAACGGTCGTTTTGAATCAAATCGGGAGTAATAAACCAATATACTATCCGGGGATGCTCACTGTTTTGAATTTTGTCGGCATATTCGGTTTCTACATGGCAATGGCAGGAACTGAACCAAACAATCCCTGTCAGGGTCGCTATCTTTGTGATTAAACGCTTCATTCCTGATTATTTTTTCCTTTGCAACATTTGATGCACATCAATACCGGCGAAAAGTACTGCAAAAAGTCCGTGGGTATCATCTTCATAAAAAGGGCGCTGAATATAATAATTCACATCCTCGGAACACATCGTCCCCACACATATTTTGTGTACTTTTCCATCAGGTTCAATTTGTGTTGTCAGGGCTTCCCAGGCTTTCAGCACTACCGGTTCAAACGTAGGTGCGTCGAGCCAGCCGTAGGTTACCCCACGTGCCATTGCCAGGGTAAAGATGGCTGTTCCCGATACTTCTTCAGGCGAATCGGGGCGGTCGAGCACATTGTGCCAAAATCCGCTTTGCGCCTGCAAGCGAGCGAGACTTTGAACGTGTTTTCTGTACTGTTCGAGGATGGGTTTGTAATATTTGTTCCTTTTATCAAGATGCATCAGCACCTCGGTAGTTGCCCAGATACCCCAGCCATTGGCTCTTGACCAGTGTGGAAGTTTCAAATCCGGTTGGTCGGAATAATTGGCATGCATGTACAGGTTTGCATCTTTGTTCCACACAAACTCACTGAAACCCAGCACCATTTTCGCTGCATCGTTGATGAAAAATTCTTTTTCTTCAGGAGTTTTTGCATACCGTGAGGCCTGAACCAGAAACGGAATTCCCATAAACATATCGTCGACCCAGGTGGTATATTTTCGCGGAGTTGTTCGGGTATACACATTAGTGCCTGGAAACCGGATTTGCTCATAGCGGGCATACTGCATCATCCGCGCAATAAATTCACGGTAATTATTCTTCAATGGAAATTCTTTTTCAGCGATCAACTTGTGAATAAAGGGTAGTGCGGGAGCGAGGGTGAAGTCGAGCAGAGGAACCTGAATGAAATAATGATTGGCCGACTCAAATTCGTTGAGAGTCTTTACCTGATATTCCACAAACGGTTTTCCTTTTAAATGGTATTCGCAGAAACTGGTTGCCCATTCGTTGTAACGAGGATTGCCCGAAGCTTCTGATAACTGTTGCATAGCCCAGGCTACACCTCCGTTATGGTAATTCCACTGATAATTGGTACCCCATTCCTTTGGATCGATTACATTGCCCAACACTTCTACCCGGGGGATGGTCCAGGTGACCGGCTGATTTTGCAATCCGACATACATAGATCCGAATGCAAGTCCCTTTTCAGGTTCCCGTACTACATCCAGCCCAGGCTCAAACGGTCCTGCAACCAGCCAATTGGTAAGGTTGGCGATGGATTTATCCACATCGGGAATGGAAGCAAGAGTAAAAACAGGATAGTGTACCGATTCATTCAGTACAGCTCCTTTTGTGGCTGGTGGTTGAATATACACACACCAATTTTTGTTGCCATTTGTTTGTGACTTTATTAACAGGGTGTTTGCACCTTTTTTGAGATTCAGTTTCACCTTATAGGGCATTTCAATGCTCCTTTCCTCAAATACCAAATGAATATCCCTGTTTGTATCCTTCGAATATACCAATTGATTGTTCAGCCAGATTTTGCACCCATCATTATGCTCAAGTTCCATTTCAAATTCCATAGCCTTAGGCAATTCGAGCAGGGTATAGGCATATGCAACAGCCGGAAGATTGTAGCGGAAGGAACGGCCAAAATTGACAAACTTCACCTTGTTAAATTCCGGACTGTTAGGTGCCAGTTCTAACCGGTAACGAAAAGGGGTTTCGCGAATCAGTTTATCTCCGATTAGCTGAACCACTTCCAACGGGCTTTTAACAGGTTTTACTTCGTTTGCTGCTGATGCTGATGATATGCTAAGCAACAATAATACTGTGTAAATGTAGATTTTTGTGTTCATACACTCTTTTTTTCTTTTTTCAATCGATAGAAACTCTTCACAAATGCTAATCGACGTTTAATATTCATTTTAAATGCTTTC
>JANJXE010000525.1 GCA_024709185.1 Paludibacter sp. | reverse complement strand
GGTATAATGAATCTTTGGATGAATTAATGGATATATTTTCTCCAAATGCATTGATTGTAAAAAGGAATGAAATTAATATAATAATAGTTCTCATATAGTATTCAAATTTAGAGTAAATAAAACATCATTTATTAATCAGTATTTTTTCCATATATACATTTGACTTATCGATCACTCTCAACAAATAAACACCCATTTTGTAAGTATCAGTTGGGACAACAATTTTTCCAATAACATTTTCTTGATTGTACAACAATAACCCTTTAGCATCAAATAGATAGACTTGGGCATCAACAGCATCATTCAAGTCGATTACAAAATATGAAGTTGCAGGGTTAGGAAAGGTAAGTATCTTATTTATTTCAGTTGAATTGTTATCAATAGCATCGAAATTAACACTAGAACTTGCAATTCTCTGAAGAGTTTCAGAATTGTTTATCAACAAGTATGGACGATCATATACATTTGCAGCTTCTCTTGTGGCATAGGTTGCCAACACATTGGTTAAAGTTGAATCAACTATGACCAATGAAATTTTACCATCTCCTATACGCTCACTTTCTACTTGTTCAGTAATGTCGTATTCGATCCAGCCAGCTGTTTGTATATTCTGTACATTTAATGTTACTCCTTCTGCAGGCTTATTTTGCCATGTAATGCTTGATTCATTCCAACTGTCATCACTTATATATCTGACATTGTTTATAGTAGTACCATTTATAGATACTAATTTCACCATTAATGAAGCTGAGGAAACTGTATCGTTTATATGTGATAAGTCAAAACGCATGTAAGATTTGCGATTATACAGTTCTATATCGTGCTTCTTTACGACCATGGTTTCAGTGCTACCATAATTGACATTCTGATTACTTCCACCCATCACATAGGCGTCTGCATCGGCAGCAATACCATCGCCCGATATTATTGCTAATACGGGACGGTCATCCTCATCCGCCTCTTTAGTAAAATAGGTAGTTAACAATTCATCTAATGAGGTTTCGGTTATCACAAACGATATTGTATCGTTACCTTTTCGCTCAGTTTCAACCTGGGAAGTTACATCAAACACAATCCAGTTTCCAACAATATGACCTGTTTGTGAATCTAATGTTGTTCCTTCAGTGGGTTTATTATTCCAGGTGATGGTTGCTTCATCCCAACTGTCATCATCTACAAACTTAGCTGTATGAATTGTAGAAAAACCACTTAATGAACTAACCTTCAACCATAATTTTGCAGAATATACATTGGTAGGAGCATCGGGAAGATCAAATTTCAGATAGCTTTTTCTA
>JANJXE010000273.1 GCA_024709185.1 Paludibacter sp. | reverse complement strand
TCATGGCTTCAATTGCTTTTTCACGTTCAAGAATATGATCCCATGTCATATTTAAATAAACATTGGGATAATATTTTGCGTATAACATCGCTTCGTCGAAGTAGGGATAACCGGCGTGTAACACGACAAAGTTTACTTTTGGAAAATTCTTAAACAACCATTCAAGATCTGACGTATGGCTTCTTAAAGTAGAATTGAAGTTCCATGCAGCTGGCCCGACGTGAAATATTACATTCATTCCGGACTTAGCTGCTTGTTGAATCATATATACTGTCAGATAATCGTCGAGAGGCAAATGATAATCGGAAAGTGTGTATACATAATATTTATTTGGAATAATAGTGCCATAATCAAACGGAGTATTCATTATCGTAACAAACGATTCTTCAGCTTCCCTGCGTGTACGCTCCCTATAGTTCAACCGACGATTATAAGCTGCATTAATCTTAATGTTTTTCAGTCCCTGCTTCTGATATTCGATAAACAGCTTATCAATGCCTCTTAAAATATCGTCTATGGTTTGCACCGGCATTTCGGTTAATTCAGAAATCTTTTTAAGGCTGTAGGCGTCCGTCACACAAATATCATTGACAGTGGGTACAGTTTTGATATTATCATTCCCATAACTTCTTCGTACCTCCTGTATCCCTGCCGATCTGAAAGTTAAAATGGATTCAATTTTAAGATTATCCATCGTTCTCTTAACAAAGCCCTTTGCCGAAAAATCTTTAAGAATAAGGTCCGACACGCGCTTTACCTCAGCCAGAGAAAAAGACTTCAACTGGTATTCATATTCGAGCGACTTTCTCAAAACATGCATATACGTTGTATGCTGTATATCAGAATAGTACTTATTGAAAACTTTCCAACGTTCTTCAAATGGATGTTGTGGATTAAGCATAATTGCCCGTTCATCCACAGTCAACCCGGCAGTCTCAATATTATCTATGACATATGGGGTAAGAAAACTGAAGAAGTCAATATGCAAACCAAGTAATTCACTTTCGTCCGACATATGTTCGTGGGTATCGACTACAGGTAAAGAGGCAATGTACTTCCACAATACCGTGTTCTTATTAACCGAAAAATCATAGCCTGTCGCAAAACAAGCAGTGGAAACCAATACAAATGTCGAAATAATCGACACTACGAATAAACTTTTTATTTTTTTCATTCTTACTTATTTTTACCGGTAGTTAAATTTAATCAAAGAACAGCCCGCAAATAGCTGTATTTTCACCATACAAACGCTGTATTCTAATTCTAACCGAACGATCTAATGTTAGAGTAACATATTTACCTTCTCCGTAATTTTGAATCAGGTAATTCGGCATCAAAATATTTTTTGTTTCTAAATCAAAAACTTCAATAATAGAGGAAAGATTCTCTCTTTTCCAATCCACAAAATAAATTGACAATTTGTAATCCGCTGATTTTTTGCAGTTCAACTCAATCGTTGTATTTATTGCATTAAAATATCCGGAACATATTTTTTTCTCATTTTCCACATCTGAAATTAGCATCCTAAAATCGGTTGTAGTGAGTTCTGAATAAGCTGTACCCCAGTTTCTGAAATTATCACTACAACGAATTTCAGTTTTTTCAATGTAGTCGGGAAGTTGTTGCCGGTGTATCGAAGTTCCATCATAATTCAATATCAAATACCCTTTACTGCCAAATTTATTTTTCCAGTTGCCACCACTTATACTGTCAACAAGTATTGAATTGTCAAGTGGATACGTCAGGGACTCATTCCTTATTTTTGCAAAATCACCAGCATACTTCACCCTGAAAATGAATTTGCCGGCTTCCTTAATCAGGAAGGTGGTAAAATTAGCATCAGACTTGTCCGGTGAAATTTTTTCCCCATTCACTTCCACCGATTTTATCCTTTTTCCATTTAGTGGAAGTGAAATTGTGGCAGCACAACCTTTAGGTATAACGATTTCACCCTTACCTTTCATAATATCATATGATGCTGAGATAGTGCCATGCATAGTAGGCACATCGCCTCTGACCGATGAAACATTTTGATTCAGATTTGTCTTAAATGCAAAGGTTTTAAACCCGGGAGACAATGGCTTTATACCCAGAATTTCTTCAGTGAGCCAACGCGAAGCGCCTGAGCTCCAAGGATGGGCCAGACTTACAAATCCACCTAACATATTCACAGGAGAGCTAAATTTTGGCAAACAATTCAACCACGCGGGGTGAAAAACTTCGTAAGTCGTTGTTGCTCCGTGACGCAACTGCCCACCCCAACTATCATCAATAGTAGATAATGCTTCACTGTGCCTTCCCATTTTAGCCATAGCCTCAAGAATAAAATACAGATTAAATGGCGAGTAAGAAATCCGGTTTAGCCTGTCAGTATAATACTTGTCCCAACAGTACTCCGTTTCACTCCTGTTCATAAACGATCCGTTAATGGCATCTGCCGAAGAATGGATACCTAATCGATCGATCCAGCTCTGACTTCTTCTCAGTGTGCTTATTCTGCTAAGTGCCAACTGTTCGTACTTATTTGCTTCCAATGAACGATCTACTACTGCCAGTGCTTTCGAAAATTTGAGCCAGGTGCCGATACAGAGCATTTTGTAAGCTTGTTGATTTTCATCACAATCGGGCGATTCAAATCCGGCCCCAAGTCGTTCATCCCAACCATAGAATCCCAGATTAACAGGCTTATCCCACTTTAGATTTGCCGAATCCAGTTTTTCGATGGCGTTGTTAATCATTGCATTAAAAAACAAGGAATCATTGGTATAATAGAAATAATCGATTAAACTCAACACCCAGTATAGCGAATAACTGGCAATTCCATTTGCATCCTTTGCTGTACGAATAATATTTTGCTTTACATACTCGTAATTTCCAAATGTCAAAAGTGATACATACTGAGAGATGTGTGCATCGCCTGTCCATGAATACCTGTCACCCCTGTCCATTAATATTGCTCCGAAATAGTCTTTTAAGAAATTAGCCCTCACCGTATAGGCACCGGTATACCAGACTCTGTTCAGACTTTCATTATTACACCAAAAACTGCCTTCATAGTTGGCTGGTTTAGCCTGACAAACCAATCTTACTTCAGAAATTGTAAATGGTCGGGAGATGTTTTTCAGGTGTATCCACCCGAATCTTACCCCCTCATACAACTGATCGTTGAGTTCAAGACGATACGTGTTTCCACTTTTAACGGGTGAAGTTGTTTTTTTCGAATGCTTTACCATCCAGTTTGTTACTGCTGGACGATTATACTCGCTTATGCTCATTTCCACTTCTCCCGAAAAATCTTCACTGTCGAATTCGAGCCAACCGGGAGACACACGACCAAAATCAACCATTATGTTGCAGGGTCTGGTCACCTTTATGTTCTTCAGGGATTTATCCCATTTTGCTGAATTTTCAGTGTCAGTCTGAATGAATACCGGAGTTAATTGATAGACCTCCAACTCATCCTGTGCCTGAGGATTACTCCATCGAAACGACACAAGAGGGTCTGGTGAGTATTTGATGTTTTTTTCAGTTTTGTATGCCTGAACAGGTTTGAAAATCTGAGGCTTACTTTGCAGGTTAGTTAATATAGCTACCTGAGCAAAACAACTTTCCACAAACCAACTACAGAGAAAACATAAAATCAGAATTCGATGAATCATACCTTTATTCTATTGAATTACAATATCTCCGATTTTATATATACGTACAGCATTATTATGAAGCATATCAAGAGCAATTTTTTTAACCTGACTGTTTGATAACTTTAATATATTTTGCTGTTCGAGTAGTTTATCAGCCAGAATTTCCCTGGTAAACAACGAAGAACCCACAGCCATCTCGATAGTTGTTGCGTCGTGGCTTAACATAATTTTATTGGAAGGCACATAATTCAAATAGGTATCCAGGGCTTGTGAAAAAAAAAAAGGACTTAAAATTGGCAACCAGCAACAATCAATATAAATATTGGATTTACTTTTTGCTAAATAGGCAGACTCATTAAAATAATGCAAACAATGTAACATAACAATTTTCATGGAAGGATATCTTTCGGCCATTCTCTCCAGGGGTAAAGGATTTGATGCGGGCATGTTGTGAGTACCTACATGTATTTGATGCGTCCACTCGCGCTCATTCGCCATCCGACAGCACTCATGCATGACCCAGTCCTGAAATACACTAATTTCTTGAGAATTAAGATCTCCTCTGAACTTAACATCTTTATCATTTCGGGGCTCAAAATTTAAATCACGGCTGTATGCCTGCAATTGTTTTATTCCAACTGTATTATTTTTCGCTGCCAAATCGAAGTAAAACTTTAAAAAAAGTCTCCAGCTTTCAGCATCGACAGGTTCAATGTTTGCAATTCTTGCCAGATTATCACGACGTTTACTAACAGGTTTCCACATCTCAAGAAATGGATCGATTCTCATAATGGTATGAGTAAAACTAAGCTCTGCTTTTGCACTATTATCTGATTCTTTCAAGAGATAAAATTCAGGATGAACCGGTCGGATCATTTCTGTAAAATGAGCTTTATTCATGGCTCTGGTATACCATTCGAAAATTGAAGCATAATTTTCCCGAATCATTGAATCTGCCCTTTTCCAGTCGGATAGCTTAAAATCACTGAGTGTGATGCCATACAGCGATTGAAACCCTTTTATTGTACATTGAAAAGTGCCGTTCAGGGCATAAAATTCAGTCATTTTCTTAAAATACTCAACTACACCAGCCGGATTCGACATCCACCATTCGTTAGGAGTCTTAAATCCGGCTTTTAAAGTTTCTGCCCACAAATCGTACCCACTGTTGTACATCCAACCCATTAGATAAGGCTCGGCAATAATGTCTAAAATTGTAACATTTTTTGGCCTTGCCCCAGCAAAAACATCTCCATAGAAACCATTATATTCCGGCATATAACCGCCAATTGCCTGAATACTACCCCAATGTTCATGAGCACAAAAGTTCGGCACAGATTGTAGCTCATGAATCAGTTTTTGTTTTGACGATAAAACCGGGAATTTCGAAAAACTCTGTCCATGTATTAGGTGTCCAAAACTTAGTATAATAATGCTGAAAACAATATTCTTTTTCATTTTTGAATGAATTTTTTAAATTCTGAGATAATACAACTGCTGTTCCAATTATTCAAAACGTAGTTTCGGTTACATCCTTGATTTCCGGGCTCACTTTACAAACTGATCACGGGCAGGATGTAATATTGAACAATCTGAAATATGCTAATTCACGTTCAGCGATGTGTATATAATTGATTAATAAATTATAATTGAGTCGAATGCCTCTCTATTACTACCGGCCCAAACAACCCCGCTGGTTGAAGCGGAGCCTGTTTAGCCCACTCAAACGGGAATGTCATCCACGTGTGCTTTTTAGTCACTCCATCCTGCAAATCACCTACAATACGATTCCACCAGGGATTAGTGACATCAACTTCGATTGTATTCTTACCTTTTTTGAGTGCTTTTGAAATATTTACCTGATATGGATAGCACCACAAAGTACCCATATTGATTCCATTAATTCGCACAGTTGCCAATTTTTCTACCCTGCCCAGATTAACACTAACAGTCTTGTTTATATCATCCGTAAATTCAAAGGTTTTAAAATAAGTTGCTGTTCCTCCATAATATTTGATATTTATATTTTCATGTACCGACCAGTCAGTCAATGAGTCAAACTCTGCTTTAACGGGAGCATCCAATTCTGTATTGAAACGTACTGTCCAGCTTCCTTCCAGTGTTTGAACAGGCAGATAATCTGCAATGTTTTTCCCTGCTTTGTTCTCATTGCTTTTTCTTCGGAAAATGACAAACCAGCTGTCTGTCTCGTTAAATTTCAATGGTATATACGTATACCCTTCACGCAGAGAAAATTCCGGTAAATCACGAATCTCTCCTGTTACAGCGTTCCAAAGTTCGGGATGATATCCGGTAATGTTAAACCCAACTTCTCCTGTGAAAGCATTATCGGATTGGTTGCTTACAAAATAAATATCTGCCTCTTTTGTCTTACGGTGTATATAATTAAACTGTTCGGGTAAAACTACATCGGCTTTCAGGTTCATCTTACCAAAGACTTCTTCAAGACTTACACCGAAAAACACATTTCCTTTGCCCACTTTTTGACTGGTTATCTTTCGGCCATCAATATCTCCCCAAAGCTTAGCGGTTAACTCTTTTACCAGATTATCTGCATAAGGATAATCTGCTAAACCCGGTGACTGTATTGGTTTTGGACCGACAATTGTTGCACCATCGTGTACAAGCTGACTGATTTTGCGTAATACCTCTGGTCTCATCGTGTTCTGGTTGGGTAATACCAAAACATTATAACTCACACCTGATTTAAGCACTATTTTACCATTTTTCACTTCTGCATCACGTAACAGAACCTCGGCATTAACTAAATCGTAATCTGTTCCTGCCGGTGGAGTCGGTTTCAGTTCTGCAGATTGTTTGGGAGTATCTTCGCCTAAGAAATACAGTAAATCAGCTACATGCAAGCCAGATTGTAACAATGCAGATGATCGACGTATATAATCATAATAGGGTTTGGCCTTAAGAAACCAGGTTGAATTACGGTTAAAGTCTGTACCAAACCATGCGTTTACGCCCGGAGGATTATCATAAGGCTGATGAATATATAAATGAAAAACATAATGATTAATACCTTGTGTAAACGCCCAGTCGCCTAACTTTTTCATATCACGTGGCATATTCATATGGTTTTGATGCGAGGTGAAGGATTCAGCTGAAGTGGTTTTTTTTCCATAAATATTCGCACAGGAAGATGCTATACGACATTCTGCCGGGCCTATGTCAGAAGCTGTATTCCAAAACTCTCCTGCAATATCATCCGTAGCTCCACCATACATCAACGATTCACCCGGATAGCCAAAACCATAATTCTCGCACCACAGTCGCAGGCCATTTTCATTTGCCTTTTCCCGCATACCAGCTACATATTCAGTTGCAATTAAATTGGCGACCAACCGACGTAAATCCCACAGAAAACGGTC
>JANJXE010000516.1 GCA_024709185.1 Paludibacter sp. | reverse complement strand
CCCCGCCGGCCCGTGCCTCGCCGCAGTGTCGTTGTCTT
Source organism: Paludibacter sp. (assembly GCA_024709185.1). GTDB lineage: Bacteria > Bacteroidota > Bacteroidia > Bacteroidales > Paludibacteraceae > Paludibacter. The sequence goes on along the minus strand of JANJXE010000516.1, from coordinate 2,339 downwards.
GTCCTGGCCCACCCAGCCGGACCCCGTTCTCTCCTTTGTGGAGTTTCCGATCCATTATACCTCCAGGTAAGAATCCATTAGGATGTATAGTGACTAGTCTTTTGGGAGGAGAGGGCTGCGTCCACATTCCTGTCATTACCAACCGGGCACCATAAGCAGCAGCATCTAAAAAGCGTTTTTCTCCTGTAACTTCGTACAGTCGAAGCAACCCTTCCCAGGTTGGTGTGTAAGCCATTAAGAAGAATGGTTTTAAACCAAGTTCTTTCGTAGGTGGATTAACAATGCCTTCTTTGATGTACAAATCAGCTTCAACTATAGCACGTTCCAATGATGCCTTGTTGCCTGTAGCAAGATAATGCCCCAGAAGCTCATCAAAATTCTGATTGTGTGACTCAAAATTTTGTTGTGTGCCGGAAGGTTTAATTTTGTCTTCAGGAAATGCAATATCATAATAAGCTGAAGTTCTCTTATTGGTCATTTTCCAAAGACCTCCATACACAGCTCCCCCGAAAATATCAACCGGGCCGTTCATCGAACCTTTTGCATAACCACCTGTGTTGTTGGGCTCGGGAGAAAAATGCGGACCATCACGCGATAATAGAAATTCTAATGTAGGTAAAGTACGTCGGCGGTAGAGCTCTTTATCTCCTGTCAGGTAGTACAATGACAAAGCTGTTAATGGAGAGGATTGAGTGCTGCCATTAAACGATTCCACCTGATAAGGAGCCTTGGCGCGTTCCCACCATCCACCAAATTCGTCATCCATGTACAAATCAATCATATTCAGTGTGGCATCTGTAAGCGAAACCTGACCGTTTTCTCTGTAGTCACGTAAATTCATCACATCATCAGCTATAGTGCGGTATGCTTTGTACCAGTCTCCGGGTTGAACATAAATGCGAAATGCAAATTTAAGTGTTTCTCCTTTTTCGGCTTTTGCTTCCGGTGTGCCGATGAGTGGTCCGTAAATCGACGGTTGTACATTACCTTTGAAGTTGCGAATATGTAAACCAAATCGCGATTTAATCGGTATTGGGAATTCAAAAGGAATACTTGAAGAATCAGCAGCTATACCCCAGGTAATTGTTTCTCCTTTTGCAGTTGTTTGCATGCACGACAAGGGAGTTGGTGAAGCAGCCTGTAAGAGCGTATAATCATCACTTGGGAAACGTTTCCGTTGAACCAACATGGGCAAGAGTAGTTCATCCACGGCTTCAACAGGCTTTTCCTGGAACATGAAGTAACCTAACGAATATTGTCCCGTTAAGGTCGGAGTAAATTTCATGGTCACTAAAATAGTTTTGTCATGTGGTTTTAATTCCCATTCGGCAATTAATTTACCGGATGCAGTCGGATAAAACTCCAGCTTCAGTTTTGTTGAACTGAGTTGTTTTACCGATCTAATAATTCCTTCGTGATTCTCCCCTGCATTCCAGATAATTTTATTGGCATTTGAACTTTGTCTTGTCCTGACTTGAGTGCCATTCAGAGAAACATCTACATCGTTGTTTTTGATTTTCCATTTGGGATGAAAGCCGTTAATCTGCATAGCCGGAGCATCACCTGCAGAAAGTACCTGATACGACTCTGCGGAAGAATTGGATGGAGATGTTATCCAGCCTTTTTCTGTCATAACTTCTACAACCGGAACAGCACTTGGTTTACCACTACGTTGAGCCTTAATAAAAGATACTCGTAAGTAGTTGCTTTGCAATTGTGCAAGCACTTTTCTTTTAGAGCTTGTTTTTGTTGAAGATATAGTTACTGCCGGAGAGTTATTGCCCATGTTGAGTTGTGCGATAGTTGCGGGAAATATACCATCATTTTGCAGACTACCTGTAGGTTTAAAGTCGGGATTGGTTGTTAATACCAAGGCATCCACCCGACTTGAGCCGATCCCTTTGTTGTCTTCTATGGTCAGCAGTACTTGTCCTTTTTTCAGGGAGTAAACATCGCCTTTCTCCCACGACCAGCCTTCCTTCCCTGATTTGCCAAATGAATTCGAATTCCTTTTACCTCCTACTGAAACCCTACAGAAACGTTGTCCAGGCCTGTCGGATGGGAAATCTACCGTTCGCACCCAAAGTGTATAATTTCCGGTTTCAGGTATTACGATAGAAGTAAGAGCAGGTAAATCAGCTCCGGGTCCTGAAAACAAGTATCCATTTCCAGAACTGTCTTTGTATGGTCCTGTTTTTGTCCAGCCTCCTTCAAATTGAAAATCTTCTGCTTCAATGCCAATATTTATTGTGTTTAAATCGAAGCTAAACATATCTGCACGCTCCGGTATATTGATTGCGAATAGGTGTTGATTCGTAATACAGCAACTTAAAAGAATA
>JANJXE010000221.1 GCA_024709185.1 Paludibacter sp. | reverse complement strand
GAATCAATTCGTGAAGATGCCCATTTGCTTTTTGGTTTTCTTCAACCCATTGAACGGCAGATCTTTTTGTTACTGATTTCCGTTTCAGGAATCGGACCTAATACCGCCCGCATGATCATGTCGTCGTACTCGGTAGCAGAACTGCAACACCTCATTAGCACCGAAAATACAGCCGGACTCAATGCGATAAAAGGGATTGGTACCAAAACAGCACAACGAATGATTATCGATCTGAAAGATAAAATTCTGAAAATACAAGTGGATTCGAGTGGTGAAGCCCTTCAACCTGCACTGGCTGGCAATGCCAACCGCGATGAGGCAGTAGCAGCGCTCGTGATGCTCGGGTTTGCTGCTAATATTTCACAAAAAGCGGTGGATGCCATCCTTAAGGTTCAACCCGACATGAAGGTGGAAATGCTGATAAAAACCGCCCTGAAAAACATGCGCTAGCAGCTGATATAACCTATGCGGTCAGGATTCAAGCTTAAATGGATTTCAATGTTCCTGGTGTTAGTACTTGGAAGTTCTTTCGGTGTGCTCAATACCACACCGGCAGGAAATCTGTTTGTGCAGGATCCGCAAGCCGAAACACCCGAAAATAAGGAAGCAGCTCCTGTGTTTCCCATTAAAAAAACGGCACATACTACTGTTTCCGATCTTCAAACCCGCCTTCCACTGGATGCCCCTCTTCCTGAAAATGTAAAAACTACCGTGGAATACGACCTTCGATCGGGAAGTTATGTGATGCGTACCAAAGTCGGAGATACCGAAATTACCACTCCTTTTTCGATGAACGATAAAGAGTACTATGACTTCTCGGCCCGCAACGAACTGACTGAATACTGGAAAGAACTCAATGCTAAGGCAGAAGTCAACAACGAGGACAAATTTTCGATTACCGATATGAAATTCAGTCTGGGGCCTGCCGACAAGGTGTTTGGTCCGGGCGGTGTGCAAATCAGAACGCAGGGTTCGGCCGAACTTATTTTCAGTGTACGCACCAATAAGCTCGACAATCCGGCCCTCACCGAACGCATGCGCAAAACAATCGTTCCGGTGTTTGATGAAAAAATTCAGCTCAACGTTACCGGCTCTGTGGGCGACAAGGTGAACTTCAACATGAATTACAACACCGAATCGACTTTCGATTTCGATCAGAAATTACTGAAACTGAATTACAAGGGCAACGAGGATGATATTATACAGAGCATTCAGGCAGGTAATGTCAGCATGCAACTCAATTCGTCGCTTATCAGCGGTAGCACAGCACTTTTCGGGGTGCGCACCGACCTTAAATTCGGAAAACTGAATATATCGGCAATTGCCTCTCAACAGGAATCAGAAACGCAAACCGTTAGTTCACGCGGGGGTGCTCAAACCTCCAAATTCGAAATCGGCATCGATAATTACGACGAAAACCGTCATTTTTTCATCGGCCACTATTTCCGGAATAATTTTGAACCGGCCATGAGCCGACTACCATTTATTTCCTCAGGTATTACTGTGAACCGCATCGAAGTGTGGGTTACCAACAAACGCGGCAATTACAACGAAGCCCGCAACATTATTGCTTTCATGGACCTTGGCGAAACCGAACGCATCGATAATTTCCACTGGGTAAGTCAGGCCGGCACTACCCATCCGTACAACGATGCCAACAGTCTTTATCAGGAAGTGAAGAACATCGATGGCATCCGCGACATCAAGCAATCGAATGCGGTTCTGGCAGCTCAACTTTCGGGATTTGGCATCAATGGCGGTGAAGATTACGAAAAAATTGAAAGTGCCCGCCGCCTCGACCCATCGGAATACACCTTCAATAGTACGCTGGGTACAATTTCACTGCGAAGCACCCTGAATCCTGATGAAGTACTGGGTGTGGCCTATGAATACACCCTGGGAGGAAAGGTGTATCAGGTAGGTGAATTCTCGACCGACCCTGTTCAGGCACCAAATGCCTTAATCGTTAAACTGCTGAAAGGGACCACTCAATCGCCCCAGCTTCCCATCTGGGATTTGATGATGAAGAATGTGTATTACCTCGGAGCAATGCAAATACAGCAGGAAAAGTTCGAACTCAATATTCTGTATCGTAACGATTCGATAGGCACCAAGCTTCGCTACCTTACCGAAGGTAATATTAAAAATCAGCTTTTGTTACGGGTGATGAACCTCGACCGGCTGGACAGCAAGCAAAATACCAATCCCGATGGATTGTACGATTATGTGGAAGGCTATACCGCGTTTTCATCATCAGGAAGAATCATGTTTCCAGTGCTGGAACCCTTTGGCGAACACCTTCGCAAGATGATCAACGACGACAGGTTGGCTTCGAAGTACATTTTTCAGGAACTATATGATTCCACAATGGTGGTAGCACAGGAACTGAGCGAAAAAAACAAGTTTATCATCGAGGGTGAATACAAATCGAGCAGCGGGTCGGAAATCAGACTCAATGCCATGAATGTGCCCCGTGGCTCGGTAACTGTAACTGCCGGAGGTGCAACCTTACAGGAAAACGTCGATTACATGGTCGATTATATGATGGGAAGCGTTACCATTCTTAATCAATCCATTATCGAATCGGGTACACAGGTGAATGTGAAACTTGAAAATCAGTCGATGTTCAGTCTGCAACGTAAAACCATGCTTGGAACCCATCTCGAATACGAATTCAGCAAGGATTTTACGCTGGGAGGTACCATCATGCGCCTTTCAGAAATGCCACTTACCACCAAGGTAAATACCGGTAATGAACCCATTGCAAATACCATTTGGGGGCTCAACACCGCATGGCGCAAGCAGTCGCAATGGCTAACAAACATGCTCGACAAACTTCCTTTTGTGGATGCTACTGCACCCTCGAACATTGCCATCAATGCCGAATTTGCACAACTACTACCCGGGCATCACAAGGCAGTAGGCCGCGAAGGATTTGCATATCTCGACGATTTTGAAGCAACCAAAACAACCATCGACATTCATTATCCCTACTATTGGTACCTGGCAAGTACGCCTTACAACCAGAATCCGGATGCTCTGTTTCCGGAAGCAGCTCTTAGCAACAACACCGATTACGGAAAAAACCGCGCATTGCTTTCGTGGTATCAGGTCGACCCGGTGCTCAATCAAAACGTAAGCACCACACCGCCTAACCTGCGAAACAACCTCGAGTCGCAGTCGAATCACCTGACGCGCACAGTGTTAATTCCGGAACTCTTTCCCAACCGCGAAACCCTTTCCACACAAACTTCGCGCATGTCGGTGCTCAATCTCTCCTACTACCCCACCGAGCGCGGTCCTTACAACCTCGATGTGGATGGAATGGACGCTAATGGGTTCCTTACACAGCCGCACAAACGGTGGGGAGGCATTATGCGAAAACTCGATCAAACCGATTTCGAGAACTCTAATATCGAATATATCGAATTCTGGATGATGGATCCGTTCATCTATAGCGATGGCACCGATCGTGGTGGCGATTTGTACTTCAACCTGGGCGATATCAGTGAGGATATTTTGAAAGACGGAAAGAAATTCTTCGAACATGGATTGCCTGTTGACGAAGATCCAACCAAAACGGAAACAACTGTCTGGGGTGTGGTGCCACGTTCACAATCCACGGTTACCGCATTCGACAATTCCGCAGGTGCACGCGAAAAGCAGGATGTGGGACTCGACGGTCTTCCTAACTCAAAAGAACAAACCTTCAGCACCTACAAAGCATACTCCGACGCGGTGTTGGCAAAAGTAAATCAGGTCACCCGCCAGCGTATGCAGAACGATCCGTTTTCACCTGTAAACGATCCCGCCGGCGACAACTACCGTTTCTACCGTAATCCCGATTACGACAACGAAAGTGCAGACATTCTCACCCGCTACAAACGCTTTAACGGCACCGAAGGTAACTCTCCGGATGCCATCAACAGCAATACCACCTATACTACTACAGCAACTTCGCTGCCCGATATTGAGGATATCAACAATGATAATACCCTGAACGAATACGAGCGTTACTATCAGTACAAAGTAGAACTAAAACCGGAAAAGATGGTGGTGGGCAGCAATTACATCACCGATAAAATTACTTCAAACGTGAAGCTGGCTAATAATAACATTGAACCTGTAACCTGGTACCAGTTTAAAATTCCGCTGCGCGAATACACCGACAAAGTGGGAAATATTCGTAACTTTAAGTCGATACGTTTTGTGCGGCTTTTTCTTACTAATTTTGAAAAAGAAACCCATTTGCGTTTCGCAACCATGGATTTGGTGCGTGGTGAATGGCGTACCTATACCAAGGATTTGTACACACCAGAAAAACCACCTGTGAGCACAGCCGCTCTCGACGTACAAGCAGTCAATATTGAAGAAAACTCGGATAAAACACCCGTGAACTACATTTTGCCTCCGGGCATTACCCGCGAAACTGATCCAGGGCAACCGCAACTCCTGCAACAGAACGAGCAATCGATGCTGATGCGTGTGTACGATTTATCTCCGGGCGATGCGCGTGCTGTATATAAAACCACCAGTTACGATATGCGACAGTATAAACGGATGCAGCTTTTTGTACATGCCGAGCAGTTTATCGACGATCAGCAAAACCTGCGCGACAACGATCTGAGTGTGTTTGTACGCATTGGTAGCGACATGGTGAACAACTACTACGAATACGAAGTTCCATTGCGACTTACACCCCATGGTACCTACACCTCGGGTAAACTTTCGGACCGTGAAACAGTGTGGTTTCCCGAAAACATGATCGACTTTGGTTTTGAGACTTTAACCGGAGCAAAACTGGAGCGAAACCGGGCCAGAGGAAAAGATGCCAGCGTCACGAACATGACACCTTTTTATGTATTCGATCCTGCCAAACCTAAAAACCGCATTACGGTTGTCGGAAATCCCACTATCGCTGAAGTGGAAAATATAATGATAGGAGTTCGCAACCGAAGCAATGGTATTAAATCGGGTGAAATATGGGTGAACGAGCTGCGCATGTCGGAATACAACGACGAAAGTGGTTGGGCAGCCATGGCCAATGTAGCTATTGGTTTATCGGACCTGGGTAATATCAACTTCGCCGGACGCATGGAAACCGCAGGTTATGGTAGTTTAGAGAGCAATGTTACCAATCGCCGGATGGACGATCTGTACCAGATGAACTTCTCGACCAATCTCGAGCTGGGACGATTCCTGCCCCGTGCTGCTAAGGTACAATTGCCGGCATATTTCTCCTACACCAACGAAACCCTTAGTCCAAAATACAATCCACTCGATCAGGATGTGGAATTAAAAGATGCCCTGTCGTCGATGGATTCTCAGCAGCAAAAAGACTCGCTACTGATCCTCTCACAAACTGTTCAGACGACTAAAAGCTTTACCATCTCGTCGGCAAAAGTGAATATTAAAAGTAAAAACCCACAGTTCTACGATCCGGCCAACCTTTCAGTATCCTATTCCTTCTCCGAAACCAATCAGCAGAGTGCCGAGGTGGAACAAAACTATATGAAGCAGGAACGGGCATCGTTAAATTACAGCTATTCTTTTACCAACAAGCCTTTCGAGCCATTTAAACAAAGTAAATCGCTCGATAAGCCCTCTCTGAAACTAATCAAAGAACTTAATTTCAACTACCTGCCCAATTCCATCAGTTTTAACACTAATCTGAACCGGCAGTATTCTCAGATTAAACTCCGCGATTTTAACCTCGAAACAGGAAGCACAGGCGGCAGTCCGCTCGATGTTACCTTCAGCAAGGATTTTATGTGGAACAGGCAGTTCGATTTCCGGTGGGATTTAACAAAGACCCTCAAACTCAGCTTCCAGTCGGCTACCAATGCCATTATCGAAGAACCCTATTACACTCCCGAATTCGGACGGGAATATTACGACCTGTGGCGCGATTCGGTGATTTCGAGCATCCGAAAACTGGGGACGCCTTTTTCGTACCAGCAATCATTTAATGCCAGCTACGCCCTGCCCATCAACAAAATTCCATTTCTCGACTGGATTTCGACGGTTAACACTTCCTACAATGCCACCTACAACTGGAACCGCACTGCCCGTCTCGAGGGAGCTGCCAATCCGGGCGATATTGCAACCAGTATGCGTTCGCTGCAGGCCGATGGATCGTTTAACTTCGAAACCTTATACAACAAATCGGCTTACCTGAAAGAAGTAAACAGCTGGTTTAGCGGTAATCAGCGCAAAACACCCAATGCCAATTTCAAACCAC
>JANJXE010000132.1 GCA_024709185.1 Paludibacter sp. | reverse complement strand
TTATTAAGCGATATTTTCTACTTTTAGTAGTTATATCCCTGTCAATATATTGATACTCACGTCTATGCCTATGTTCTCTTTTCTCAGGTCAATGCTTGTTTGTGCCATTTTTATAAGTATATCTACAGTAAATGGCCAGGTTGATAAAACAGTAGTTCTTAAGGAAATGACTCTCGAAGAATTAATCGCATTTAACCAATCGGATTCTGTAGAACTCAGGTATTTTGATCAGAAATACCTTGAGATGGCTCAGGCACAGGAAGGAACAAACTCTGAATCATATAAAACGGCGTTGGCAAAAATGCTTTCCGGAAGCCGTGAAAACGGATTAGACCACGTACTTCAGGAGCATCGACTGGATGCGATTGCGGCACCCACGGGTGCTCCGGCCTGTAAAACAGACTTAATCAACGGCGACAGTTTTCAGTTTGGTAGTTCTTCGCCGGCAGCCATAGCGGGTTATCCTTCCATCACAGTTCCTATGGGCTTCGTGGAACATTTACCTGTAGGGATTTCGTTCTTCGGAGCAGCCTGGAGTGAGCCCCTTCTCATTGAGATTGCCTGTGGTTTTGAAAATGCCACCAAAGCGAGAAGGGCGCCTGAGTTGTTGGATTGAATATGTCGATTTTTACCTGTATGCCTGAAATCCTGTCAGCTCAATACAACATCAGGGCAGTACCCACCTTCATGATATTTAAACACGGAAAGGTAGTGTGGCACCAGCCCGGAGGAGCCGACAAGATGACGATAAAGAACGAATTGCTACGGCATGTGAACTGATATTTTATCATCATTTTCAATTTATACCAGTACAGGTACTTTGATTTTGGTTAAAGAAAACCATAAAGGCGATGCAAAACTATGTTTGTCAATAGGAGTATATATTCTAAGACAGGGTAAAGAAATTTGTAAATTTGTGGTGTTTTAATAGAATTTCTTGTTGATAAATTATTAATCTTATGTTAACGATATCCTGTTTTTGATTGTAAATGTAAATGCATTAATGAATCTGAATTACTTTACATTGCATTATTAACAGGCATGATTACATGAGCATATATATGTGTTAACCATAAAGCGACTTATCTGAACTATCTAGCAGATAATGAGATGTTTATGTGTGTTTTTAAGATGTGTGATTTTTGCTGATCCAGCCAATAACTTTTAGTTGTTTCTGGTTTTGTGGATATTTTTCCCGGTAAATTGTAAAATCATCGTTTATGCCTCGGAAATGGTCGTGTTTTCCTGCTGGTAAAATCGATTCTCCGGGTTAATGAATTGGTCTGACCAGTCGGGGTAGGGTATACACATCGGGTTAATAAAACCGATATACAAGGGATATAAATTCGATTTTTACTACTGGTAATTGGAGTTTGAGCAGATTGTTGTGTTAAAATGAAGTCTTCAATTTTACGTAGTTTAGTAAATTAATTGTAAATATTGAATGACTGTAGTGGTCCGCTATGTGTATTTTTTTTGATTCTTTGCGACCGCAATGTTTTAAATTCGTTCCGTTTACTTACCTTTGCACCGATTTTTAGTACGGGAATGGATCTTCCCTGTTATAAACCGCTGATTGAGCAGCTACTAGTTCCTGTATTTATGCTCACAAGTCTGGCTTACATATTTCTTACGGCACTGCTCCTTGGGTATGTGTTTACAAAATTAAGACTTCCCACCTTACTGGGTATGCTCATTGCAGGTATCCTGCTGGGGCCATATGCCCTGAACATTATTGATGATTCCCTGCTCTCCATTTCTACTGAATTACGTCAGATCGCATTGGTAATCATATTACTACGTGCCGGACTTGCACTGGATATCCGCGATTTAAAAAAAGTGGGACGACCCGCTATCCTGATGAGTTTTGTGCCTGCCCTTTTTGAAATTGGTGGAATGATGCTGCTTGCGCCGCCCCTGTTGGGTGTAAGTCTTATTGAGGCTGCCATCATGGGCTCGGTCGTTGCAGCTGTTTCGCCAGCGGTTATTGTCCCAAAAATGCTCAACCTCATAGAGCGAAAAATAGGAACAAAGAAAGGAATTCCGCAACTAATTATGGCGGCCGGTTCGGTGGATGATGTATTTGTAATCGTCCTTTTTACTGCTTTCACTACCCTGGCTTTGGGAGGTGAAGTTACTAGCCTGGGTTTTCTGCAAATTCCGGTTTCCATCCTCACCGGCCTGGCACTGGGTGTACTTGTGGGTTGGGCACTTACTCTGTATTTTAAGAACTACCACTTGCGCGATTCTGTCAAGCTGCTGATACTAATGTGTTGTTCTTTCTTATTCCTTTCTGTTGAATCCTGGCTGAAGGGATGGGTACCCTTATCCGGTTTACTGGCAGTTATGGCTATGGGAGCAACCATACTGTTAGCGTATCCGCTGTTGGCACATCGCATTTCGCCAAAGTTTTCAAAACTGTGGGTGGCTGCCGAAATCATTCTTTTTGTACTGGTTGGAGCCACCGTCGATATCCAGTTTGCCCTAAAAGCAGGACCGCTGATGATTGCTCTTTTACTGATGGTATTGCTGTTCAGAATGGCGGGGGTGTATTTCTCAACTGCCCGTACCCAACTTAACTCCAAAGAACGTATCTTCAGCATGATTGCTTATATTCCAAAAGCTACAGTGCAGGCTGCAATCGGTTCACTTCCACTGGCTATGGGACTTCCCTGCGGCACAATTGTTCTTACCACCGCCGTTTTGGCTATTCTGATAACAGCACCACTGGGCGCTTTCGCTATTGATGCCAGTTATGAGAAGTTGTTGATGACAGAAGGGGGAGGGAAGGAGATAGATCATATACTTACCGATTCGATAGGCGTTTTTGGCGGGAGTCAAAAGGATGAATAGAGGAAAGATAGCCTTATATAGTTAAATATGTTTAGATAATCGAGTTAATGTCGATTATCTAAACAATATTTACTACATTTGCCCGCTGATTTATCAATTGATCCATGAAAGAGCTATTGAAATACGGAATTGTACCCATTGATTACGATGTGTTGTTAGCCGGATTGAGCAATTATCAATCACCTGGTGACAGGATTTCTCTTTTAGAAAAGAAAGGAATAATTCTTCGTTTAAAAAAAGGATTGTATGTTGTTTCGACAGATCTAAGTCAGCAAAAGCTTTCCCGTGAATTAACAGCTAATCACCTTTACAGTCCATCATACGTTTCACTCGAAAGTGCTTTGTCGTATTACAGTCTGATTCCCGAGAAAGTATACTCTGTGCGTTCTGTAACTACTAAGCGAGCTAAGTGGTACAATACACCACTTGGTTATTACGATTATAGTAAAGTTCCGGAGAATTATTTCTCAATAGGAATACGTCAGGAGATTATAAACGACAGCTATAGCTTCCTGATGGCTACTCCTGAGAAAGCCATCATGGATATGATTGTAACCACCCGAAATTTCCGAATTCAGTCGGTAAAGGCAATGCGGCACTTTTTGGAAGATGATTTGAGAATTGAGTTGTCGGCTATTGAGTCATTCAATACAGATATAATAAATCGCTGTATAGAAACGAATACAAAGAAACTGGAGCTTCAAATTCTTTTAAAATTAGTTGAGCAACTATGACCACAATTTTCGATCAGATGCTTAGTCGGTACGAGATACACACTAATGACGATTATAGTAATGCCTTACATGAAGTAATGCAGCTAATCGCTTTAGCCGGATTATACCGGGGTGGCTTTTTTAAAAATGCAGCATTTTACGGTGGTACATGCCTCCGTATTTTCTATGATGTACAACGGTTTTCGGAAGATATGGATTTTTCGCTTTTGAATCCCGATAAAAGCTTCAGATTAGAAAAGTATTTTGAGTCAATACGTGCTGAGTTCAACTCATTGGGGAGAGAAATTATTTTAACTAAAAAGGAAAAACTACATCAAACCAATATTGAATCTGCATTTTTAAAAGATGATACCGCTATTTATAATTTGCAGTTTCGTACCGATAAGCAGGTGAAAATAAAAATTGAAGTTGATATAAATCCTCCAACAGGATTTAATACCGAATATAAATTGCAATTAATGCCGTTTTCTTTTACAACCCGCTGCTATTCTCTACCGGACTTATATGCAGGAAAGATGCATGCTCTTTTGTTTCGCAATTGGAAATCCAGGGTGAAAGGACGCGATTGGTATGATTTTGAGTGGTATGTACGTAACAATATCCCGTTGAATTTTGAACATTTCTGTCAACGTTCTTTCCAATCTGGTTCGATAGAAATGCAGGAACTTTCTATCGAATCCTTTAAAGAATTACTTTATAATAAAATTTCAAAAACCAATATTGAGCAGGTAAAAGCAGATGTTCGCCCTTTTATTCGCAATCAAATTGACTTGGAAATCTGGTCAAATGAATATTTCTTAAGCCTGGCTCAACTCATTAAGTTTATCAAGTAGTTACTCCTCGTTTTCTTCCTCGGTAACATCCAGTGCCATACCACTCAGCAAGTTCTGTGTTTCGGCTGCCGGAAGTGATTCCACAGTACGAAGCTGACGTTGGATGGCGCGGGTGCGAGTGCCCACTACATCGTCCAGTTGACCTAAACCTGTCTGAATGTTCTTTTGCGCTTTTTCCAGCATACCGCCAAATTTTTCAAACTCGGTTTTCACGGCACCTAATACTTTCCAGACTTCGCTGCTGCGTTTTTGTAAGGCCAGCGTTCGGAAGCCCATTTGCAAGCTGTTTAAGATTGCCATTAAGGTAGTAGGACCAGCCACCGTTATTTGAAATTCGCTGCGCAACTGATCGATCAGGGAGCTTCGCCGGATCACTTCGGCATAGATGCTTTCGAAAGGAAGGAACATGATGGCAAAATCGGTGGTGTTGGGCGGATCCAGGTATTTGTCTCTGATATCCTTCGCCATTTTCTTAATAGTCGTTTCCAGATTTTTAGAAGCGGCCTCAATTTCCTCGGGAAGGGCACTTTCATAGGCTGCCAGAAGGTGTTCGTAGGTGTCTTTCGGAAATTTGGCATCGATGGGCAGGTACACAAAGGCGCTCTCATCCTCGCTGCGTCCCGGAAGTTTAATCGCAAACTCGACCGGTTCGGAACTTCCCAGTTTTGTCCGAACGTTGGCATCATACTGGCTGGGAGCCAGAATTTGCTCCAACAACAAGGCCAGTTGTACTTCACCCACACCGCCCCGGAGTTTTACATTGCTCAATACTTTTTTCAGTCCACCCACATCCGAAGCAATGGTTTGCATTTCACCCAGGCCCTTTTGCACTTCAATCAGTTGCTTGCCCACAGTCTCAAAACTTTGTCCCAGGCGCTCGCTCAGGGTTTTCTCCAGTTTTTCTTCCACGGTTTGCCGGATGCTTTCCAGCTTTTTCTCGGTACCCAGTACCAATTCGTTTTGTTTTGTTTCCAGCTGGTTGAATTTCTCACGCTGCAGGTCGTTAAACGATTTCACATTTTTGTCGAAGGCATCCTGAAAATCTTTGAAGCTTTTTTCGGTTTTATCAATCAGCGCAGTCACTTTTTGCTCCAGGGTGTTGTTCAGTTTTTCGAGCGCATCCACGTTATTTTTGCTGAGTTGTCGTATTGCCTCCGCCGTTTCGCTTCTGAATTCTGTAATGGCTTTGTTCAGCTCCTCGCGATTGTTTTTAGCGGTGTTGGCGCTTTCTTCGCGATTGTCTTTAAAGTCATTTTTGAGATTGATTTCAATTTTGGTCAGGCCATTTTGCAGCTCGTTCACTTTTGCTAAGAGCTGCGGAATTTCGTTATCGCCTTTATTCCGGAAAACAAAAAGTAGCACGATGGCGATTGCCACGAGGATAATAAGGATAATGAGTAAGGTTGTTTGCATGGTCAACTAATTAAATGAAAATTCAAGGACAAATATACAACGTTTATCTCTATTTGAACTACAATTTTTTGTAGTTTGATCTCAATTCGTTTTTAATTCGATTGAAGGTAGAAGCTCATTACACTGATTTGTCTGGGTTTCATTTACTACCAAACTAAATAAACCCAACTTCAGAATTCTGAAATTGGGTTTATTGCGGAATCTCACACATCAGGTTTAGAAAATCGGTCGGAATTTAGTTTTTGAATAGTTTCTTAACATAAATACCGTCAGAAGTTGTAAGTCTCATAGAATATACTCCACAGGGCAATTTGGAAATGTCAAGTTGGGATGATAGTCCGGATATCTCTGTTGAATATATCGATTGCCCCTGGAAATTAAAGACTTCGACTCTAGCTTTTGCCACTCCTGTAATGCTTAGCTGATTCTTAGCCGGATTCGGAAAAATCTGTATTTCTTCATTTTCGTCGATTCCGGTGGTGATGGCTGTAACACTAACAGCATCCGACATGGCTGTGCAGCCGGTTCTGTAGGAAACACCCACCTGATAGGAGCCGGAAACTGTAGTTGTGTACGATTGAGATGTGGCATCTGGTATCGGATTTCCATCTAAATACCATTGATTATTGGTTGCCGAACTTGAAGTTAAAACCATTCCTTCCTGGCTAATGGTTGGTTTGTAGGGATTTGAACCGGAATACACTTCAATTTCATACCATGCAACCCATGAATTAGAACTTGGTGTATTAACCATGACTCCCCGTACATTGGTCAAAACCGGATTAAATCGTACAGTCAGAATCTGATTGTTTGATGTAAAACTGGTAATGGTTTCGACAAGCGTCCAGTTTACCAAATCTTCGGAAACTTTTATTTCATGTACCGTATTACCTGCATAATACTGATTTACATACAACTTCATACTGTCGACGGTAAGCTTGTTTTGTAAATCGACCTTAATCCAACCGGTACCGTCCGAAGCGCTCCAATTGGTGGTCAGGTCGCCATCGAATGCGCGGTTGGGTGTTTCTGTAGAATAAGAAGTGCTGGAAGTTGCCGGCTTATTCCATGCAACATTTGAACATGTGTTTTGTGCGTAAACAGCACTAACACAAAAGTTAATCAGGACTGAAAGGTAAACCAGTTTGTAAGCTATTTTCATGATAAAAATAATTTTGATTCTTAATTAGCTAATCATGTTTTAAGCTCGCAAATGTACTGTGAATAGTTAAAACCCATGATTCATTTTTACAAAACTACTGAACCAGATTTACAATTTTATTTGTTTTGCCGGCATTTTACTGATGTGCCGGTTGAAAAGAAAAGTGTAGGTTCGTTGAAAGTTTAGGTAATAGCATAGGAGATAATTCCGTTGAAATTTGTAAATTTGCACATTGTATTTCCGGGATGAAAACTATCTCAAAGCTATGCAATTCGGTTGTTTTCAACTGGCGCCGATACTTTTGATTCTAATTCTGATCAACATAATGCAACAACTCTATATAGCTACCGTTTTTGCCGGGGCTTTGATTTTCTTTTTGGTATCCATATTACTGATTCTTCGTCGAAAGTCCGGTGAACGTTCCCGCGTAATTTTAGCAGTTATCGTCTTTTTTTCAGTACTGAATTACATCACCCGGTTCATTGATTTAATCAACGGTAAAGAGCCTGAATTTGTAGTTTCACCAATATTATTACTGATAGCGAATTTTATGGTTTTTTCGTATATTACCTATCCCTTAGAAGTGATTTCCCCGGGATGGCTCAATTTCCGGCGAATCATCAAACTCTATTCAGTTTGGATAGTACTGACAGTTGTTTTTCTGATTAGTATGCTGGCCGGAGTTGAGTTTACTCCCTATGATTCGATACTGGAAATGGTACCCCATGCCGATAGATTTGAAGTGTGGTTTCGTTTGTTGCTATCCCTGGTGATGTTCACTCCGTTGCTTTTTGTGTGGTATATTTATCGCACCAAACTGTATCATAATTCAGATCATATATGGATTAGAAAGTACGTGATTACATTTCTTATCAATGTTTTTGCCTATATTCTTGTGATGATGGTTGAAAACCAACTTCTTCATACCTTGTATTATTATATCAGTGTAGGGTGTAGTCTTTACATCGTTTACCTTGAGCTGTTCGACCGCCTGATAGGAAAATCAACTTCCATCGATAGAGAAGAGAGTGAGTCGGACCACCCGATAGCAGATAATGTGGTGATTCCTTCATGGAGTGAGAGAAGTAGCACAGAGCAACGCAATTTAATTTTAATTAAGCGGTTAGACACTTACATGCAGGAAAACAAGGCGTGGCGCGATCCCGATTTATCACTCAATACACTGGCTTCAGAGCTTTTCACAAACCGCACCACGCTTGCCCGGGTTTTACGTGAAAACGGATATGAGAATTATACAAACTACATCAAAAAATTACGTATCGATGATTTTATAGATCAGATTACCACTGCCCAATCCTCCAGTTTTCAGGAAGCTTTCTATTTTGTAGGTTTTCGTTCGCGTGCAACTGCATTGCGCAATTTTCAGCAGCTTACCGGCATGACGCCTTCGGAGTATTTTCAACGGAAAAACAAAACAATGGTAGAATAAGTTTTTTGTGTGTAGTCCTTTCTGACGAAATATCTAATTTCACCTTTCTAAATGACTTCTAAAATGTGGTAGAACTAATTCATAGATGTAAAAAGGAAGGATTCATGTAAGTAGTTTGAACTTCAAAATCCGGATAAGCTTTTTCGGAGAGTCAAAGACAAACACGGAATTCTTCACTTATCAAAAAACGCACAGAAGCATCATCCCGGCCCCGGCGTCTATCGTAGCTCATACAAGAATGCCATGCGCCTCACCCGAACGGAGATTAACATGGCATATCGTGTTGCTGATTATGAAAAATACCAGCAGTTGGACTTTGTTACCGGAATTGAAATTATTCGTTCGAATCGGTTTTTCAACTGTCCGGTGTGTGAATTAAAGAAAGACAAGTATCCTAAGACCTTTCGATTCATCGGCTGGCATCCGCAGTGCAGGAGTCATTCGGTGCCGGTGGTGGAGAATATTTTGCTGTGAATCTCTCTCTATAGGTTAATTTCCGGTAGGGCAGTCCACTCGATTAGCGGTTCGGGCTTTTTCTTTCGTCATTGTTCACACTCTTCTTTCCATTGTTTGTAATAGTTCTGAAGTCCTGACTTTCTACCACCTTGAAAGTATTTTCCGTTATTTAATGTGTTGATTCATTAGTGTCCGGAGAAATTTTACCATAAACTAAATTGCCTGCAAGAGTCGTCCTCCAAACCGTTAAGCGACTCGTCAGGTTTGTTATAAAAGTCACTGATTTGTCCTCTTTTGAAGAGAATTTGTCCGATAGAAT
>JANJXE010000099.1 GCA_024709185.1 Paludibacter sp. | reverse complement strand
TTATCTACTGTTGTACGGGGCCGGGTGTTAATTATTTCCTCTGATCTTCTTCCGGTTGATTGCAGATTTGATGATGTAGTTGACCTCAATGTTGTTGAAGTTCTTCCTGGTGTATTGTCCTGTCGTGATACCGAGGATACACCTGATACCCCATTACGGGTAATACCAGTCATAGTACTATTGTTTACCCTAACTGTACGATCGGAACTTGCAACCGAGCCTCTGCTCACAGTTTGAATGGGTCGGTCACCTGCTACACGTACTGTTGAACCAGAAGTAGTGTGGCGACTGCCTCCATTGAAATTTTGTTCACGACGGGTTTGTTCGTTGTAGTTTTTGTTTCGGGGTCGCTGATAGCTGATGTTACTGCCCCAGTATGGGAAATGTCCTCCATAGTAAGTGTAGTAATCATTCCAACCACCATAATATCCTCCATAATATCCACCGTAGCCTCCATAATAGCCGTGATTGAAACCTCCGAAACCTGCATAATGATTGTACCAGGGGTTTGACCAGTAGCTGTAAACAGATGGACTCCAGATACTGTTTCTCCAATACCAGCTGTTGTAACTGTAAGGCCTCCAGAAATAATTATCCCAGAAAGGATTTGTCCATGTAGGAGTGACCCATGCATACGATCCATCTACGTACACATTCCAATCATTTGAGTTCAAAAAATAAATGTCGGTATACTGTGGATCCGAGATATGAATGGAATAACGTGGGTTATGAAAACGACGAATACGTTCAGCATATTCATATTGAGATGAGTTACCCTCAAAACCATTTAAATAGTATCCTTCTTCCTCTGGTTGCTCATTTCCTCCCAGGTAAAGACTATCATTCATTTCAGATAAAAGATAAAGAGAATCTCCGGCTGTTACTAATATTGATGTATCTGAATCCTGAATATAAATGATTTCACGTGCACCATTTTTATAGTTGGGTTTAGCCTGTTTCTGTGAGGTGACCTTCATCACTTCCTTCCGGGCTTCCGATGGCTTAAAATACACATCATCGAAACTTTGCTGAGCATGTAACCCGTTGATGGCTAATACAGCAAATACAATTGATGAGATATACGCTTTCATGACTGTATGTATTTAAAAATTATTGACCTTAATTTAATTAATCAAACGAATTGGATATAACAAGAATTATACCAGTATGCGTTAAAAATCAAAAGGTGAATTCGCATAAATTCTTTACCTTTGTAACTCAAAAATACGATTAATTGTTGAGTTATGCAGTACATAGAACTTAAATTAACTATTAAGCCAAACGAAGAGTACATCGTCGACTTATTGGCTTCTTTTCTGGGTGAAATTGGCTTCGAAAGTTTCGAAGAACACGTAGACGGTATGATAGCGTATATTCGGAAGGAAGTGTTCGATGAGGATGCGCTTACACATTTAGTTGCTAATTTTCCTTATACCAGTGATATTCAATATGAAATTACTAATGTTGATCGGGTGAACTGGAATGAAGAATGGGAAAAGCACTATTTTGAACCCATTATTATCGGCAATCGGTGCGTTATACACAGTTCTTTTCACGTCAATATTCCAACAGCTGAATTTGATATCGTCATCGACCCAAAAATGTCGTTTGGTACTGGTCATCATGAAACAACCAGCCTGATGATTGAAGAAATTCTTGATGCTGAACTGGAAAACAAGTCGGTTATTGATATGGGATGTGGCACAGCGGTGTTAGCCATTCTTGCTGCAATGAAAGGAGCTAAACCCGTAGTTGCTATCGATATTGATCCATGGTGTACTGAAAACTCAACAGAGAATGTTCAAACAAACGGAGTAGAGTGGATAAAGGTTGAGTTAGGAGGAGCTAATCAATTAAAGGGTAAAGAAGCTGACATAATCTTTGCTAATATCAACCGGAATATTTTGTTGGAAGATATGAAAAAATACTCCGCAATCCTCAATGAGGGCGGAGTATTGTATTTAAGTGGTTTTTACACAGAGGATATTCCTGTACTCGAAGCCGAAATTAACCGTAACCAGCTTCATATCGTAACCAGCCGGAGTAAGAATAACTGGGCTGTATTGAAAACCATTAAAGTTTAAACTGCGTAAGGCATTATAAGATCCATACCTGTATGGATTGCCTGTTCGTTTAGTGGTAACAAGTGATGGTGTCGTGGCGGAAGGGTTTTTTTCAATCCTTTCAACACATTTTCTATCTCAACAATTGGTCTGATTTTCAACAAACCACCCAGAATAATCATGTTGATTGTTTTGGAGGAATTGTTAGCATACGCATATTCGGTTGCATTAATTTGATATAAATTGATGTCGGTACGAACCGGTAGGCGATGCAGACCATTTCCATCAAAAATCAGCGTGCCACCCGGTTTAACCAGTGGTTCAAACTTATCGAGGGAAGGTTGATTCAGCACGATGGCTGTATCGTAAGTATTTAATACTGGTGAACTGATTCGCTGATTGCTCAGTATAACCGTTACATTAGCTGTACCACCCCGTTGTTCAGGGCCATAGGATGGCATCCAGCTAACTTCCTGACCCTGCACTAATCCTGAGTATGCCAGGATCTTACCCATCGACAGCACTCCCTGTCCGCCGAAGCCTGAAATTATTATTTCTTCTGTCATATTATTCAATGTCTTTTAAATCACCCATTGCATACACCGGGAACATATGTTCTTCCATCCAGGTATTGGAATCGGCAGGAGACATTCTCCAGCCAGAACTACAAGTAGATACGATTTCAACTACCGAAGCTCCTTTATTCATCATGGAGTATTCGAAAGCTTTACGAATTGCCCGTTTAGTTTTTCTAACCGAAGCTACAGTGTGAACACTTTGACGGGTTACATAACATACACCATCAAGGTGCATCAGTAATTTTGACATATCCAGCGAATGACCTTCCAACTTTTCATCCCGGCCTTTGGGTGAAGTTGTCGATTTCATACCGGGCAATGTCGTTGGCGCCATTTGTCCACCTGTCATGCCGTAAATACCATTATTGATGTATATGAAAACAATATTTTCGCCACGGCTACATGCGTGAATGGTTTCAGCAGTGCCAATTGCAGCCAGGTCACCATCTCCCTGATAAGTAAATACATATCTGTCGGGCAATAAACGTTTAATAGCAGTGGCTACAGCCGGAGCCCGTCCGTGAGCAGCTTGTTGCCAGTCGATATCCAGGTATTTGTATGCAAAAACACCACATCCCACAGGTGCAACGCCAATGGTTTTATCCTGAATATCCATCTCCTGAATTATTTCTCCCAACAGCTTATGTACAACTCCATGACTGCAGCCAGGACAGTAATGCATGGGAGTATCATTCATTACCGTTGTTTTTTCGTACACCAGATTTGCCGGATTAATTATATCCTTAACATTCATAACAATTTAGTTTTTAATGCATTCAACACTTCTTCAGGTGAAGGGACTATACCACCCATTCTTCCATAAAACTCAACCGGTACTTTTCCCGAAACTGCCAGTCGGACATCTTCCACCATCTGACCAGCACTCATTTCAACAGAAATAAATCCTTTTACCTTTTCAGACAGTTCAGCAATACGATTATATGGATATGGGAAAAGTGTAATCGGACGAATTAGTCCAACTTTCAAACCCTCTTCCCGCGCAATTTCTACTGCTTTCTGGCAAACTCGTGCCATAGTACCAAAAGCTACAAAGATAAAATCGGCATCCTCACATTGAATTTCTTCATAGCGAACTTCGTTTTTCTCTATTTCCCGGTAGCGTTTCTGTAGGCGCAAATTGATTTTTTCCATCTCTTCCGATCTAAGTTCGAGCGATGAAATATAGTTTGGATTACGATCCTGTGTCTTACCCAGGGTGGCCCATGGGCATTCCCTGCGAATCTCTTCCTCACTCCGGCGAGGTGTAAAAGGTGGCAATACCACTTTTTCCATCATCTGGCCTATAATTCCATCAGCCAATATCATAGCTGGTGTAAGGTATTTAAAGGCCAGATCAAATGCCAACACGGTAAAGTCGGCCATTTCCTGAACCGAAGCAGGAGCAAGAACAGGCATCCGGTAGTCGCCATGGCCACCTCCCTTAGTAGCCTGAAAGTAATCAGCCTGACTGGGCTGAATAGTTCCCAATCCGGGACCACCACGCATTACATTTACAATAACTCCGGGCAATTCGGCGCCTGCCATGTATGAAATTCCTTCCTGCATAAGGCTAACACCCGGACTGGAAGAAGTAGTCATCGACTTTTTACCGCATCCTGCTGCACCATACACCATGTTGATGGATGCAACTTCACTTTCAGCCTGTAAAACCACCATTCCTGTTGTTTTCCAGGGCTCTATCTCCATCAGGGTCTCTAATATTTCCGACTGCGGTGTGATTGGATAACCAAAATAGCCATCACAACCACAACGTACAGCTGCATGGGCAATTGCTTCATTACCCTTCATAAGGGTTACTTCATCTGATTTCCTGCTCATAGTTTTACTCTGTAAACGGTTATACATGCGTCGGGACACACATTGGCGCAAGCAGCACAGCCCGTACAATTATCTTCTCTTTCCATAAACGAAAAATTGTATCCCTTGCTATTAGCATCGTTTGATAATGCCAAAACTTCCGAGGGACAGGCCACCACACATAAGTCGCAGCCTTTACACCTTTCCGTATTTACAACAATAGCTCCTTTTAATTTTGCCATGATTTACAAACTTGTCGTTACCAACACTAATTTTTTAATTAAACTTTTAAACAAAGTAACAGCTTTTTATTAACTCTTGCCAGAATCGGGTAAACTAAGTACTCCGGAGGGTTAAAAAAGCAGTATTCGGGGTGAAATTTACTATTTGGGGTAAAATGTTGAGTATAGTTTTACCTTTTGCAAATAGTGTTGAAATCACAGTATTTACAGTTTTCCTTTACCTGAGTCTGAAAAAAAGGTATATCAGGATTCATCATTTCCTCGATACAACTGGTCAACCGGGGGAGAAATTCATTTTCGTAATCATAATAGTTCTTTATGGTATTGTGTTCATTTGGTTTGTTTTTAAAAATCAAGTCAGTTGAAAAAGAATCTTTAAAAACATGTTTTGTGTAAAACAGCCCTGGTATAATGACGTGCTGATCCGTATCATCTTTATAAAGATATCCATATAGCATGGTTTGGAGGATATGTTTCGGCCGTTTCGTTACCGGGATGTCATGTTCAAACATGGAATCCCAATCCGAAAATGAAAGATCTCCACCTCCGGTTTTATAATCCAGAATTCTAATTTTACCTTCTTTTTGATCAATTCGGTCGATGAATCCTTTTAGATTTACACCTCCGAATTTTGTAGGAATAACCGATCGCACTTTTTTTTCACTTCCAATGTAAATAAAAGGAGCATGTTCTGCATCCCGCTTCAGAATTCCTTTAATGTACTTCTTCAGAATTGTTGCAATCAACAAATGATTTCCTTCCAGCTCTACAAGGGTCCCTTTTGGCTTTTTAAAATAATAATGTCCGAATGCTTGTGCAATAAGTCGCTCTATCAACGAGTCGTTTGTCATCAGGTCTTTTATATTTTCACAATCTACAAGTTGGGCAGTAAAGGGAGTGTATAATTCAGCCATTACGGC
>JANJXE010000062.1 GCA_024709185.1 Paludibacter sp. | reverse complement strand
ACGAAGGGTGTTCATTAAGAGCATCTGAAAAATGAAGAAAAATTGGTACGAAAATTTGATTTTTTGGTAATTGGTAGTGGAATGGCGGGAATCAGTTTTGCGCTGAAGGCATCCCGCTATGGAACTGTTGCTCTGCTCTGTAAATCGCAGCTTGATGAAACCAATACGTCCTATGCACAGGGGGGAATAGCTTCTGTAACTTACGAACCCGATAATTTTGATAAGCATATTGAAGATACCTTAATTGCCGGCGATGGTCATTGCGACCGCCAGGCAGTGGAAAAGGTGATTCGTGAAGCTCCGGCACAGATAGAAGAACTGCTTCAGTGGGGAGTTGATTTCGACCGCAATGAACAGGGACTCTTCGATTTGCACAAGGAAGGAGGACACAGTGAGTTTCGGATTTTGCACCATAAGGACAATACCGGCTACGAAATTCAGCAAAGTCTGATTCGAAAGATTCGTACGGTGAAAAACATAGAAGTGTTCGAAAACTACTTTGCCATTGAAATTCTTACCCAGCACCATTTAGGAGAGATTGTTACCCAGCATACACAGGGAGTGGAATGCTATGGTGCGTATGTACTCGATCAGGAAACCAACCGTATTCATACTTTTTTGTCGAAGATAACCATGCTGGCTACCGGAGGTATCGGAAGTGTGTACGCAACTACTACTAACCCCAATATTGCCACCGGCGATGGGATAGCAATGGTACACCGTGCCCGTGGAGTTATTCGCGATATGGAATTTGTGCAGTTTCATCCTACTGCCTTGTATCAGCCCGGAGTGAGGCCTAACTTTCTGATTACAGAGGCTATACGAGGATATGGTGCTATTCTGAGATGCAGGGATGGAAGGGAGTTCATGCACAAGTACGATCAACGGGGATCGCTGGCACCACGTGATATTGTGGCCCGTGCTATCGACAATGAGATGAAGATGCGGGGACATGACTTTGTGTACCTCGATGTAACCCATAAGGATCCCGACGAAACGAAAAAGCATTTCCCGAACATTTTTAAGAAATGTTTGGAACTGGGTATCGATATTACGAAAGATTATATACCGGTATGCCCAACCCAGCATTATCTTTGCGGAGGAGTTGTTGTGGATCAGAACGCTCGAACTTCGATTCAGCGTTTATATGCAGCCGGCGAATGTTCGTGTACCGGTCTTCACGGAGCTAACCGTTTGGCATCCAACTCGCTCATCGAAGCCATTGTGTATGCCGATGCTGCGGTAAAGGATGCATCTTCCATACTTGAAGCAATTCGGTTCAACGAATTTATCCCTGCCTGGAATGACGAAGGAACCAAGCTGCCGGAAGAAATGGTATTGATAACACAAAGTTTCCGTGAAGTGGAACAGATCATGAATACCTATGTGGGTATTGTGCGTTCCAACCTGCGTTTGAAGCGGGCGATGAGCCGACTGGAAATTTTGTACCGGGAAACGGAAGATTTATTTGACCGTTCGGTGGTATCGCGTGAGATTTGTGAGTTGCGCAATGTGATCAGCGTGGCGTATTTGATTATTAAACATGCACTTCGCCGTAAGGAAAGCCGCGGTTTGCATTTTACAGTCGATTATCCCAAACGAATGATTAAAAGCGAATAATGAAATGATGAAAAAATTGTACCTGCTAATGGTTATTGTGTTTTTGCTGCCTGTGTGGTGGAGTGTATCTGCACAGAACGACAACACGGGTCCGTCGGTGGTACGTGTCGATAATTCTACCCGACCCGACGAATCGGCATCTGTTGTTGTCGCTGACGGGTTTAGCTATTATACAACCAATAGTGGCATCTACCTTATTTTCCCGAAAGCAAATAACAACGTTAAACTTTTCGCGCTGACAGGGCAACTTATCTGGAGTGGGGAACTGGTGTCGGGTCGCTTTTATATTCCTACAGGAAGAGGAATTTATATTTTGAGAGTCAATAATAAAAGTTATAAAGTTAGTTGCAAATAAGATGATTAAGCACATTGTATTTTTTAGTGTCAGTGAATCGTTTGAAGGAATGAACAAAACAGAGATTTGCCTTAAGATAAAACAAGAGCTGGAAGGTCTTAAATCCCTTGTTCCTCAACTAAAGAAGATTGAAGTTGGATTGAATCATCTTGAAGCTCCTTCTGGTAATTTCGATATTGCTCTTTACACAGAATTTGAAACAATGGCTGATCTGGAAGCCTATCAGGTACATCCTGAACATAAACGTGTTGCGGCATTTATTGGCAAGGTGAAAACCGACCGTGCCTGTGTCGATTACGAAGTTTAGTTTGTTTAGTCGGGAGTTGTAACGTCTGCTCCATTTTTTAACCTTTATCTGTTTAACTATGTGGAAAGATTTTTTCTTTTTTTCCGGCTCTCAGCGTGCCGGAATTATTGTACTTACGGTACTTATTATTTTTGCTGTTGTCATTTCAGTTGGGTTGCCTGTTTTTTTGCCTCAACATGATGTAATTAACTACGATACAGCTTTTCTGGAAGAAATAGAACGCTTTCAGGCCTCGCTTGTACAGGCCGATAGTGCTCAAAAGGAGAACCGACAGCGCTTCAACCGGTATTATACGCAGTATCCTGACCGGGGAAAGCAGGATGGTAAAACAGAAAACATTCAACGTTTTCCTTTTGATCCCAATACCCTCGATTCAGTTGGATTAACCGAACTGGGAATTCCCCGCTATATTGTTTCAAATATACTTCGGTACCGAAGCAAAGGAGGCTATTTCTCCACGACGGAGAAATTTGCTGCTGTATATGGCATGAGGCCAGAGTTGTTTGCTGATTTGCAGCCGTTTATCGTGATAGAAAATAACTACCTGAAGGAGGTTGATTTAGAGGCCAGCTCTACACTGGCATTTCCTGTTGATTTGAATATGGCTGATAGCACACAACTTCTGCAACTTAAAGGATTAAGTCGAGGCATGGTTCGCTCGGTACTTCGTTTTCGGACTGCCAGTGGTGGTTTTGTAGATCCCGGGCAGTTGAAGGAAGTGTATGGCATGACCGACGAGCTGTACAATCGTATTCGACCATTGTGTACAGCCAATCCTGCTGCAATTCGAAAAATCATGGTCAATCAAGCATCTGTCGATAAATTGCGTGCACACCCATATCTCAATTTCTATCAGGCAAAGGCAATCTATGAGCTCAGGCGCCGAAAGGGTAAGCTGGAATCGATCGATCAGTTACGGCATTTGGATGAACTGGACGAGGCTACCCTGAACAAACTAACAGCCTATTTTAGCTTTGAATAAAAGCGCTTATTTAGTCCTTTTTTGCAAAATAAATCGTACTTTTGTGTTTGAAATTTCAAAAGCTAAAACCAGGCTACCATTATGATTGTACTTCCTGAGCTTCCTTTTTCAGCTGATCAGCAGATTCTTTTGTCGGTGCTCCTGTTAAGCTGGATCTATCAACTCTATTTTTATATCCGCTTTCTTTCGGTGGCATTTCGACGAAAGCGTTCTGAAAAGAAAGGTAAGATTCAATATTCAGAGATTTTACCTCCCGTTTCGGTTATCATTTGTGGTCGTGATGCCACTGATTTGCTGAATCGCTTCCTGCCCGAGGTGCTTACACAGGACTATCCCAACTATGAAGTAATTGTGGTGAACGATGGTGCCAATGAAGATACTGATACCCTTTTGCGGGAACTCAAAAAGACCTATCCTCACCTTAAAAGTACCTTTGTTCCCAGTGGAACGACAAATATCAGTACAAAAAAGCTGGCGCTGTCATTGGGTATTAAAGCTGCTTCATACGATTGGTTAGTGTTTACCGATGCCGATTGTTTGCCCGAAAGCAAAGACTGGCTCCGCACCATGGCGCGCAATTTTGTTCCCGGTGTCGAGATAGTACTTGGTTACGGGGCGTACCTGACACAAAAAGGGTGGCTCAACCGAATGATTACCTACGATACTTTATTCATTGCACTTCAATATCTTGGGTTTGCTAAAGCAGGAAAACCCTATATGGGTGTGGGACGAAATCTGGCCTATCACAAAAGTGTGTTCTTCAGGAATAATGGTTTCTCATCGAATCTGCATCTGCAATCGGGCGACGATGATTTGTTTGTAAACCGTGCTGCCAATAAATCCAATACGCGTATCGAAAGTACGCTCTACAGTATAACATGGTCGGAACCGAATACTACCTTACGGGCCTGGCTCTATCAAAAACAAAGGCATTTGTCGGTTTCGTCACACTATACCACAAAAAGCAAAGTCTCGTTGTTATTCGAGCCGCTTACGCGAGCATTATTTTACTTTTCGTGGCTGGTTGCCATGGTTTCATTTACTATCGCACAACAATGGTGGATGCTGAGTATCCCGGGAGCACTCTTTTTAGTGCGCTTTTTGGTTCAGCTGGTCGTAATTAATAAAAGTTCCCGATTGTACAGCTCTAGATTCTATACCTTTGATATACTGGTGTTTGATCTTTTCCTGCCTTTAGTAACTCTTTACCTGATGACGATTGGACGCCTGGGAAAGAAGGCACGTTATTCAGCATGGAAGTAAAGTCTGTTTAAAACTAAATCGATGATGAAAAAAGCATGTTACTACGTTACATCCAGGATTTTGGTGATGTTGCATGCGAGTTCCATTCGACCGTTAAAAAATCAATGATTACCGTATGAGACGAGAAGATCTTCGTATTGTTTTTATGGGCACACCTGCGTTTGCAGTTGAAAGTCTGAAGCTTTTGGTGGAAAATGGATACAACATTGTGGGTGTTATTACAATGCCCGATAAACCTGCCGGCAGAGGTCATAAAGTGCAATTTTCGCCTGTTAAGCTCTTCGCTTTGGAACAGAACCTGCCTTTATTGCAACCCGAACGATTGAAAGACGAAGCCTTTATTGATGAACTTCGGGCGCTCAGGGCCGATTTGCAGATTGTAGTAGCTTTCAGAATGTTGCCCGAAAAGGTATGGAACATGCCCCGACTGGGTACTTTCAACCTGCATGCTTCGCTTTTACCTCAGTACAGGGGCGCTGCGCCGATCAACTGGGCAATTATAAGGGGAGAAAAAGAAACCGGTGCCACGACTTTTTTTCTGACTCACGAAATTGATACCGGTCGTATCATCCTGCAGCAAAAAATTCAGATAGATGAAACCGATAATGCAGGAACTGTACACGATAGACTGATGCGGATGGGTGCCGGGATGGTAGTGAAGACAGTGGACAGAATTCTTGAAGGAAATGATGCATCTATCGATCAGGAAGAACTTCTGAAAGAAATTTCCGAATTGAAAACGGCTCCGAAAATTTTCAGGGAAGTTTGTGAGATTCGATCTGATATGCTGGTTATGGATGCTCACAACCTGGTGAGAGGACTTTCACCCTATCCAGCTGCATGGGTAAATGTTCAGATTCCGGGTCAGGCAGAGCCGGTGATTCTAAAAGTGTTTGAGACCCGGCCTGAATTTGTGGAATTAAATGAATTTGAAGATCAACAGTCATCAGAAATCGCGGCGCTCGCATCTGAAAAAGCAGTATCTGAACTTCTTCCCGGAAGTTTTATTACCGATGGGCGTAAGAAAGCCGGGCTTGTGCTAACCGATGGTATCCTGTGGTTTGTATCGGTGCAGGCACCTGCCAAGAAACGAATGTCGGCAGATGAATGGCTACGGGGACTGCGGTTGTAACTCTATTTCTGACTAAACAGTTTCATCGTATTTATCAGCTCGTTATTTTCATTCGCTGTACCTACTGTAATCCGGATACACCCTTCACACAAGGCAACGGTGTTTCGGTTACGAACTATGATACTCCTGCTTACCAAAAAGCGATAGACCGCATTGGCATCTTCTACCTTTATAAGCAGGAAGTTGGCATCGGTAGGATAGATGTGCTGCACATAAGGAACTGTAAGTAAAGCTGTCTTTAAAGATTCCCGCTGAATTAACAGCTCATTTACCCAATTGTCGACAGTGGATTTATTCTTTAGCATAGCCAATGCCTGGCGTTGCGTCAGAATATTGATATTGTAGGGATACTTAATTTTGTTCAAAATCTGAATTATCTCAGGCCGGGCAAAGGCCATCCCCAGACGAATCGCAGCACTTCCCCAGGCTTTGGAGAAAGTTTGAAGTAGTATCAGATTGGGATAGCTGTCGATGAGTTGGCTGAAACTAGCTTGTGATGCAAAATCAATATAGGCTTCGTCGAGCACTACCAAACCTTCAAAAGCCTTTATTGTTTTCAGCACTTCATCCCGATTCAGACTATTTCCTGTAGGATTATTGGGTGAGCATAACCAAATGATTTTGGTGCGAGAATCGCAGGCGGCAAGGAGTTTTTCAGCATCAATATCAAAGTCCTGATTCAGCAAAACCCTGCGGTATTCAACATCGTTGATGCCGGCACATACTTTATACATACCGTATGTTGGTTCCATCGCTACCACATTATCGATGCCGGGTTCGCAAAAGGCCCGGTAGAGTAAATCAATGGGCTCGTCGGATCCATTTCCAAGGAAGATACGTTCAACAGGCACGTTTTTTAAACGACTGATAGCTTCTTTTACTTCCAGCTGCAAGGGGTCGGGATAGCGATTGTACGGAGTATTCCAGGGATTTTCATTCGCATCGAGATATACCGATGCTTCACCTTTAAATTCATCACGGGCACAGGAATATGGTTGCAGTTCAGCAATATTTTTACGAATAAGCTTTTTTAATTCCATACTTATTATCTACGGGGATTTACGTTGTTATCTTCTTCTTGCAGACGAATTTTTACTGCGTTACTATGTGCCTGCAACTCTTCGTTTTCAGCCATCAGAATAAGTGCGTTACTGAGATTGGTGAGTCCATCCCGCGATATCTCCTGAAAAGTTACCTTGCGGATAAAACTATCGAGGTTTACCCCGCTGTACGCCCGTGCATGTCCGTTGGTCGGCAGTGTATGATTCGTTCCCGAGGCATAATCACCGGCACTTTCAGGGGTGTAATTCCCTAAAAACACAGAACCTGCATTGGTGATGCTGTCAGCTACACCCCGGTAATAACGGGTCGCTATTATGAGGTGCTCAGGAGCATATTCATTAGTCATCTCAACAGCTTCCTCCAGAGATTTCACTACTATGATGCGGCTATGCTCCAGCGAACGACGAACGTATTCAGCCTTGGGCAACCGGGCAATCTGAAGTTCAATTTCTTCCAGTACTTTTTCAACTAACGGCTCACTCACAGTAATCAAAATCGATTGACTGTCGGTGCCATGTTCAGCCTGCGACAATAAATCGGATGCTACAAAGGCAGGATGAGCGGTTTCATCGGCCAGCACTTCCACTTCCGAAGGACCTGCAGGCATGTCGATAGCAACATCTTTTAGCGAAACCAATTGCTTGGCAGCTGTAACATATTGGTTTCCGGGGCCAAAGATCTTATACACTTTCGGAACCGTCTCAGTGCCATACGCCATAGCAGCAATGGCCTGAGTACCACCAATACGGAAAACACGATGAATCCCGGCAACTTTTGCTGCATATAATACCGCGGGATGTACTTTGCCGTTTTTATCAGGAGGAGTGCACAGAATCACTTCTTTGCATTCTGCAATTGCAGCAGGAATACC
>JANJXE010000048.1 GCA_024709185.1 Paludibacter sp. | reverse complement strand
ATCTTCGGTTTGGTTTCCTGGGTGAATACCATCCTTATTCCGTATTTCAAACTGACTTGCGAACTAACTGTTGTGCAGTCGTACCTGGTGACTTTTGCCTTTTATATCGCTTATCTGCTCATGGCTATTCCGTCTTCCTTCCTCTTGAATAAAGTGGGTTATAAACGTGGAATCATGTATGGTCTCTGGATGATGGCGCTTGGGGCCTTGTTGTTTGTACCGGCAGCTTACTGGAGAACCTATGAACTCTTCTTACTGGGATTGTTTATGCTCGGTATTGGTCTGGCCATTCTTCAATCGGCAGCAAATCCCTACGTTACCATTATCGGCCCCCGTGAAAGTGCCGCCAGGCGACTGAGTATTGTTGGCACAGGGAATAAACTGGCCGGTATCATCGCTAACCTCGTCTTCGCTGCGGTCGTAATCCGTGAGTCCGATAAAGTGCTCATGCAACAGATTAAGGGAGGATTATTTACCGGTGTTGAACTGGAAACCGCTCTCGATACACTCATCCGCGGGGTAATGGTACCCTATGCAGTACTGGGTATATTTCTGTTCATCTTTGGGATTATTATCCGCTATTCTATGCTTCCTGATCTCGATGCCAAAGAAGTAAATAGGAATACATCGGGAGAAGTGGATACACGTACTTCTGTTTTTCAATATCCCTGGCTCGTCCTGGGTGCACTGGCTATCTTTTTCCATGTGGGCTCACAAATGATTTCACTGGCTACCGTTATTGAATATGCAGGAACCATGGGATTATCGCTGGATAGTAATGCGAAAAATTTCCCATCGTTTACCATGTTTTTTACCTTCCTGGGCTACCTTAGCGGGATCGTGCTGATACCGAAGTACCTGAATCAAAAAAATGCATTGCTCATTTGTGCATCTCTTGGATTACTCTTCTCACTGCTTACTATACTGGTGAGTGGTCCTGTTAATATTTTCGGACTCAATACCGATATTTCTATCTGGTTTTTAGTGTTGATGGGTTATCCGAATGCCTTGATTTATACCGGAATATGGCCGTTGGCAATTCGCGATTTGGGTAAATACACCAATCTTGGTTCATCGTTTCTTGTAATGGGTCTGAGCGGAAGTGCTGTTCTGCCGCTGGTGTTTAGCTATGTGGTGAAACTCAACGATACGCTGCCCATGTTCGATGCGTATAAGTTTGCCTACTGGGTGTTGGTTCCCTGCTTTCTCTATCTGATTTTCTATGCTACTGTGGGGCACAAAATTACATATTGGAGTAAATCATCACGATAATTTTTTCAACAATCAGTTTTATGAAAACGATCATTAAGAATGGACGGATACTTACTCCGTTTCGGGATATAGGAATAGGTTCGGTAGTAATCGAAAATGGCATTATTATAGGTGTGGAGACAGTCGATGTTAGCATTGCAGATGCAAAAGTAATAGATGCCGGTGGTAATTTTATATCGCCGGGTTTTATCGATTTACACACGCATGGTGCAGGAAATCACGATTTTATGGATGCTACACTTGAAGCCTACACAGGAGCTGCCGAGATGCATGCCCGTCATGGCACAACTTACCTGTTGCCTACTACTTTAACCAGTACCAACGAGGGTTTGTACGACACATTCGATTTATTTCGTGAAGCTCAGAAGAAAAATGCCAAAGGTGCTGAATTGGGAGGCTTACACCTTGAAGGGCCCTATTTTGCTTTTAATCAGAAAGGTGCACAGGATCCGCGTTACCTGCGCAATCCCGATCCAAAGGAATACATGGAAATTCTGGAAAGAGGAGGTGACATCATTAAGCGCTGGAGTCTGGCTCCGGAACTACCTGGAGCTCTCGATTTTGCTACTGTGCTGAAGCAACGTGGTATCATGCTTTCGATGGCCCATACCGATGCCACTTTCGAAGAAGCGATGGTTGCCTACGAATACGGTTTCCGACATATCACTCATTTTTATTCCTGCACGGCCAGTATCACCCGCCGCAATGCCTTCCGCTATGCAGGAGTGGTGGAAGCAGGTTATTATCACGATGGTATTGTGCTGGAAGTAATCTCCGATGGTATCCACGTGCCGCAATCGCTGCTGAAGTTACTCTATAAGATCAAAGGTCCGCAAGGGATTATGCTCGTAACCGATTCGATGCGTGCTGCGGGTATGGGCGATGGTGAAAGCATTCTGGGAAGCAGAAAGGATGGTCAGCGGGTGCTGGTGGAAGATGGAGTGGCCAAACTGCCCGACCGCACAGCCTTTGCAGGAAGTGTAGCTACTGCCGACCGATGTGTGCGTACCTTCCGCGATCTTGCCGAAATTCCGTTAGTTGAAGCAGTAGCTATGATGACCGATATACCGGCACGTGTGCTGGGGATCGACAATCACAAAGGAGCTATTCAGGTGGGAAAAGACGCCGATATCGTTATTTTTGATCAGGCAATTCATGTTAAACATACAATTAGTAAAGGTAATGTCATATTCTGATACAACAGCATTACAGCCTACAGCCTTTTTTAAAGAAAAGATGAAGGTGATTATTTTCCCTGACAGAGATGAAATGGGGAAAAAAGCAGCAGCTGATACTGCGGAGGCAATCCGAAGTTTGCTATGTGAAAAAGAGTTTGTAAATATCATTTTCGCTGCAGCTCCCTCACAACAGGAGAGTCTGTATTACTTAACGAAAGATAATTCCATCGATTGGTCGCGAATCAACGCATTTCATATGGACGAATACATTGGTTTGCCTGATGAAGCCACACAACGTTTTGGGAATTTTCTAAAAGAGCATATCTTTGCTAAGGTTCCGTTCCGGAATGTGTATTACATCAATGGAAACAATCCGGTTCCTGAAGATGAATGTGCCCGCTACACCCGGCTTCTGACTGAAAATCCGGTGGATATTGTATGTCTCGGAATTGGTGAAAACGGACACATTGCGTTCAAC
The DNA here is from genome assembly GCA_024709185.1 of Paludibacter sp. Taxonomy (GTDB): domain Bacteria; phylum Bacteroidota; class Bacteroidia; order Bacteroidales; family Paludibacteraceae; genus Paludibacter. Next base: position 4,521 of record JANJXE010000048.1, on the reverse strand, counting down.
GATCCTCCGGTGGCCGATTTTAACGATCCGGACACTATTAAGGTGGTGGAGCTCGATTATGTATGCCGCCGGCAACAGGTTAACGAAAAGTGTTTCCTGCAGTTGGATGAAGTTCCTACACATGCATTTTCGCTTACCATTCCTGCCTTACTGAAGGCCCGCTACATGTTTTGTGTGGTGCCGGCTCTGAATAAAGCCGATGCAATTTTTCATACGCTGAACGATGAGGTTTCGGAAAAATGTCCTTCGACGATTCTTCGTACCCGACAGAATGTCATTCTTTATCTCGATAGCGATAGTTCGTCTAAATTAACCTTGTAAAGTATATCCAGATGAAAACAAAATGGTTTTTTTTAATCAATATGCTTGTGATGGTTACCGGCATTTTCGCTCAGGAAACCATTCGGATTGGTATTATTGGTCTCGATACATCCCATTCACCTTCCTTTGTTAAAGCCTTTAATGCCGATAAACCGAAGCCTGAATATGCCGGTTTCAGAGTTGTTGCAGCGTATCCGTATGGTTCAAAGACTATCAAATCAAGTTACGACCGCATTCCGAAATTTACAGAAGAAGTTCAAAAATTTGGAGTGAAGATAGCTGTTTCGATTGAAGAGCTCCTGAAAGAAGTCGACTGTGTGATGCTCGAAACCAATGACGGCAACCTGCATCTCGAACAAGCAATCCAGGTGTTTAAGGCCGCAAAGCCGGTGTTTATCGACAAGCCCATTGGTGCCAACCTTTCACAGGCAATTGCAATTTTTGCGATGGCCGAAAAATACAAGGTGCCTGTGTTTTCTTCTTCCTCCCTGCGTTTTTCGACGGTTAACCAACAACTTCGGAAGGGAGAACACGGAAAAGTATTCGGAGTTGATGCTTATTCGCCCGGAATGATCGAGCCTTCGCATTCTGACCTGAGTTGGTACGGTATTCATGGTGTTGAATCGTTGTTTACTGTTTTAGGTACCGGCTGTGTTTCGGTTCAGCGGGTATATACGCCGGATGCTGATTTGGTAACAGGTATATGGGCCGATGGACGTATTGGTACCTTCAGAGGTATTCGTGGTGGTAAGCATGTGTATGGCGGTTCTGCGATAACCGAAAAGGGCGCGATGCCTGCTGGTGTTTACCAGGGATTTGATGTATTGCTGGTACAGGTTGTGCAGTTTTTTAAAACGGGGATCTCACCGGTAAGCAAGGAAGAAACACTGGAAATTTTTGCATTTATGGATGCTGCCGACCAAAGTCGCAGGAAAGGTGGGAAGACTATACTGCTGAAGGATGTTATGTCGAAAGCGAACAAAGAGGCTGAAAAGCTGATCAGGAAAATCAATTAATATGTACACTTTTTCCCACAGGATGAAATCAGTTATAGTACTTTTTACAGTACTTGTTATGATGGTAGCTTGCCTTCAGAAAACTGAGAAAACAGGAAAAGCAGGAGAAATCCGCTTAATGATACTCGATCCGGGTCATTTTCATGCCGATTTATTACTAAAACAACACTCGGACAGAATTGCCCGGGATGTGTATGTGTATGCTCCTGAAGGTACGGGACTGAAGCAGCACCTCGAACGTGTTGCCTCCTTTGCCGAACGGGAAGATAATCCTGTTCACTGGAACGAAATTGTATACTCATCGCCCGATTTTCTGGAAATCATGCTGAAAAATCCGGCCGGAAATGTGGTAGTATTGGCCGGAAATAACCGCACTAAAACGGAATATATTGCCCGTTCGGTGAATGCTGGTTTACATGTGCTGGCCGATAAGCCATTGGCGATTAACGAAAAGAGCTTTCAGGAGCTGGAAAAAGTAGTTGCACTGGCTCAAAAGCAAAAGCGTATGGTGTACGATATGATGACTGAGCGGTATGAAATTCTGAACCAACTGCAGCGGGAGCTGATTGCCGACACACAGCTTTTCGGAATGCTCGAAAAGGGGAGTGTCGATGAGCCTGCTGTTGAGCTCGAAAGTACGCATCATTTCTATAAAATGGTTTCCGGAAGTCCGTTGGTACGACCTGCCTGGTACTATGATGTAGAACAACAGGGCGAAGGCCTTGCCGACGTATCCACCCATCTTATCGATATTGTTCACTGGAAATGTTTACCCGAACTAACACTCGATTATCGCAACGATATCCGGGTGCTTAGTGCATCACACTGGCCTACGCCGATTTCGAAGGATCAGTTTACACAGTCGACACAGGAAGCTGAAATTCCGCTATACCTGCAGAAATATGTACAAAACGATACGCTCAACATATACGCTAACGGGAAAATGGTATATGCAGTGAAGGGTATTCACGTTTCGCTACTGGTTCGCTGGAATTTTCAGGCTCCCGAAGGTACAGGCGATACGCATACATCCTGCATTAAAGGCACAGGCGCCATTGTGGAGGTAGTGCAGGATGAGTCGACCGCCTACAAACCTGAATTGTTCGTTCGTGCAACTGATGGGGTTAGTAAAAGTAAGTTCGAGACCGCTCTGAATAAGTTTGTTAGTCGTTTGCAACAGACTTTCCCCGACATCACTTTGAAACCGGTTGGCGATAAAATTCAGTTTATTGTTCCGGCTGAGTACCGTGAAGGTCACGAAGCTCATTTTGCACGGGTAGCTGAAACCTTTTTTGGATACCTGGACAAAGGAAAAATGCCGGACTGGGAAATGCCGAATACCCTGGCAAAGTATTATATTACCACTACTGCTGTGAAAATGGCCAATGCCAGGTAAATTTGAACAAGAATGAAACAACAGAGTTTATGGTAGAAAAGGAATCGTTTAGAGTACAGAATGGAAGTGTAAGCTACACTCGTCTACAGCTCATTGCTTTGCTGGCATTGCGCTTTGTGATTGGCTGGCATATCTTTTATGAAGGAATATCCAAAGCCTTGATACCGCAGTGGACTTCAACCGAATTTTTGAAAAATTCGCAATGGATTCTTAGTGGTTTTTTCGAATGGATACTCGAAAATCCGTCGGTACTATCGGTGGTCGACTTTCTCAACATATGGGGATTGATGGCAATTGGTGCAGGAATTATGCTGGGTCTCTTTTTCAGGGTAGCCAGTATTAGTGGTTGTGTATTGGTTTTGATGTACTACCTGGCCACACCACCACTAATTGGTATGGAATACACCCTTCCCATGGAGGGTTCCAACCTTATCATCAACAAAACACTGATTGAAGCAGTTGCCTTGTTGGTTTTGGCTGTTTTTCCCACCAGCCGGAGTTTTGGTCTCGATTATTTTCTTCGAAAACAAATTAGCTAACAGGAAATGGATAAGATGAATACTAATATAAACCCGGATGAAGATTCACCACGGAAAATTTCGCGGAGAGGTGCGTTGAAAGCTCTTGCAGGTGTGCCGGTAGCTGGTTTTTTGGGGGTTAAGCTGTTGGATAAAATAGATTTCGATCGCGAACAAAAGAAGCAGGTCGTTCGCGAATTGGGTTTACAGGATTTGGAATTACCTGTATCAGATTTTGGTACTAGGGATTCAAGTGGTGAATTGTTGCGTATTGGTATTATAGGCTATGGTACCAGAGGAACACAGCTTTCCAGTGCGCTCGGTTTTCTTCATCCCGATGCCCTCGAACTGCGTCGTAAAAACAATACCCTGAAGGATATCCGGAATCAGGAATACCTTAATATTGCGATTACCGGTGTGTGTGATGTATTCGATTTGCATGCCGAAAGAGGGATGCAGATTGCTGTTAATTCAGTGCATCCCGAAAAGGTTAAACATAAATTGTCGGTTAAACGCTACCGCACGTATTACGAAATGCTGGCCGACAAGGACATCGATGCTGTGATTATTTCCACTCCCGATCATCTTCATGCGCGCATCGCCATTGATGCAACGAAGGCTGGTAAGCATATCTACCTTGAAAAAAGCGTGGCGCATACCGAAGAGGAACTGAATGAGTTGTACCGTGTGGTTAAAGATAGTAATATAACGTTCCAGCTTGGACATCAGATTACGCAAAGTGCTGTTTTCCAGCAAGCAAAAGAGATTATACGGAAAAATGTGCTGGGTAAGATTACGCTAATCGAAACGACCAGCAACCGCAATACCGCCTCGGGAGCCTGGATTCGTCACCTCGATGCCAATGGTAATCCCAAGCCCGGCGATGAGCACTCCATCGATTGGAAACAATGGCTGGGAAGTGCTCCCTATGTGCCTTTTAGTACAGATAGATTCTATAACTGGACGAAATGGTTCGATTATGATACCGGCTTAATCGGGCAGCTGTTTACCCACGAATTCGATGCGGTAAATCAATTGCTGCATATCGGTATTCCTTCGACGGTAATGTCGTCGGGCGGAATTTATTACTGGAAGGATAACCGCGAAATGCCTGATTCACTGCATTGTGTATTTGAATATCCGGATAAAGATCTAACCCTTATGTATAGTGGAAATCTTGCGTCAAGTCGTAGTCGCGGACGGGTATTTATGGGTCACGATGCTTCCATGGAGCTGGGTAACGATATTAAAATCACTGTTGATCAGAATT
>JANJXE010000465.1 GCA_024709185.1 Paludibacter sp. | reverse complement strand
AGTTAGCGGGGTGGAAATTGACTGGCAAACTTCCTTTAATTATCTTCCTAATCCATTTAAATACTTTACTATATCTACAAATTATACATTTTCAAATTCAAAGACAAACTATCCATATTCCCGTATCGATATGGTGAGACCTCCCGGTGGTGGGCGCCCTGTTGCGGTTCGTACCGACTCCACTACTACTGGTCCTATGTTGATGCAGCCTAAGCATATTGCCAATGCATCGCTTGGTTTTAACAAGGGCGGTTTCAATGCATGGCTCTCGTTTCAGTACAACGGATTGGTGTATACGGGTAAAAATTACCGGGCGGTACCGAGGCTTGATGCCTATAAAGATTATTTCTACCGCTGGGATTTACAGTTGAAGCAACGATTTAAAATCAAAGATATAGATGGATTTGAAGTGATTCTTAACATCGCCAATATAAGTAATTACACAGAATCTCAGCGGCTGGCAGGTGATCCCCGTCCTACCTATCAGGAAAACTATGGATGGACAACTGATCTGGGATTCAGATTCAGATTATAACTAAGTAAAACAATAAAACCAAAAAATAATATTATATGAAAAGCAAATTGAACCAGGCATTGATAGTTGTATGTATGGTGATAGCACTCAATGTGCATTCTCAAAGTGTATATGTTGTAGAACCCGGATTAGGAACTCTTAATACAGCAGTTAAAACCCATAAAGGAACACGCATTTATCAGTTGAAGGCTGGTGAATGGTATGGTTTAAATGCCCCCATTGAAAATGTTGATTATCATTTACAGATAATTGGTGCTGAACCCGCTGTTGCAGGTGGAATGCCTGCAACCCTTCAAACCGGTAGTAATGTGAATGGAAGTCCTTTTGCAATGATGTTCGATGCAAAAGGTGACCTAACGCTTAAAAATGTCTATTTTGTAAATGCAGATTTAACGGCCCAGGTGGGGGATAAATTTATCGTTCAAAGTAAAGCTAATACGCGCATTATAATCGATCGTAGTGTGTTACATCCTGCTTGTGTGTCGAATGGAGTGGATGGGCAGGATCGCTCAATCAAGACTTATTTTACAAATAATCAGGTTATTAATCATGGCCACCAGCTTAGTCCGAACGACAATGCTTTTTTTATGTATTCCGATGTGGCCAATACCATTGGTGTTGATACGCTGCTCGTGGAAAACAATACCTTTGTGTGTATGGGTACGAATATGTTTTTAGGAGGATTTGGAACCCTGGTAAATAATTATGTGAATTTCAATCACAATACTTTTGTGCTTACAAAAAGTCAATTGGGATGGGCTACTAAAAAGAACGAAGAGTACTGGACCAATAACCTGATGTTTAACGTTAACACTCAACCTTATTCAAACAGCTGGCAACCAATGCCAGGCGGAGATCCTGCAAGACCTAAACCCAATCTGATATGGGCCGCTCCTCTGGATAATGAGGTTTTACCCAGCAACAGGCCAAACTTCGTGCAATATAATTCCCATTATCGGGCAAAAGGATTTTACGACATCATCACCGAGATGAATGCCTTTGCTAAAACCAAAGGATTACCCTTTGTCTATCTCTTTCCGCTGGTATGGCCAAAAGACACTGTTAATTCGCGCGAAGCACACATGTTTAACAGTATAGACTATCCCCGTTTTAAATATGGTAATACGATGACAGACGTAGATCCTCAGTGGGTGGATAAACGAATCTACGAACACGAAACCAAATTTATTGCCTGGACACGTCCAGCCAGTTATATTCATGCTATGGCACAACCATCGTCCAATTATCCGGCGCCTACAGCATGGCCTCAGTACTGGTGGATTCCAAGTGAGGATTTGTCCAACAACAGTGTATGGCCGGTATTTAATGGTGTGTACACCAATCCGGAAACACTCAACGGTTCTATAGAAAAAAACATTCCTCTTGGCGATTTGAATTGGTTTCCTAAAGCCAAGGCTGTCTGGCAGGCTAATAAAGAAAGGATTACTGCCCATATAAAAGCAGGAAATACTGAGCAAATCGATATTGGCTATTCTCCAACTGCAGTGGATAATATTGGAGAAGCCTTGTTGTCGGTGTATCCCAATCCCGCAGTTGATGAGATACAGGTCAGAGGAACTGAAACTGCCCGAATTTCAATTATGACCCTTGACGGACGCGTTGTTAAAACAGCATCTAATGTAAATAAGGTGAATGTTTCCGACCTCACCAAGGGGTACTATCTCGTGGAACTGAGCGACGGAAGCATCGTGAATACAACAAAATTACGTATTCAAAAGTAAGTGTAAGCTACTGTTATAGTTAGGTCTGTTTAACAACTAAAATACATAGAATGAAATTTTCATTTCAAGGAATACTTCTGCTGTTGAGTTTTGTTGGAATACTCTCTGTTTCGTGTCGTACTGCTATTGAGGTTCACAACCTGCAGGTGGAGTTGTTGTCCAATCCAATCGCCATCGACGTGCAACAGCCCCGTCTGTCATGGCAGCTGACCGGTTTAACCGAAAACCTTTATCAGAGTGCCTATCAGATCCTTGTTTCCTCTTCGGAAGAAAACTTGTCAGATGAGAAAGATCTGTATTGGAATTCGGGGAAAGTGATAAGTGATAATTCAGTTCTAATTCCGTATGAGGGACCTTTGCTGGAATCTGGTAAAACCTATTATTGGACTGTTAAGGTATGGACTAACAAAGGGAAAGCTATTACAGCTGAAAGCGGAAGCTGGCGCATGGCTTATACTAAGGAAAGCGACTGGAAAGCACAATGGATTGGTATGGATAGTATTACCAATCCCGGCGAGCAAATTGAAGGAGTAATTCATACACGATTGTCGGCCAGGTACCTGCGCAAGGAATTTCAACCAAACGATAAGATCAAAAGCGCAATTTTACATATCTCTGGTTTGGGAATGTATGAGTGCTATCTGAATGGGAAAAAAGTGGGTGATGCTATTTTTGCCCCTACTGCCACCGATTACGATAAACAGGTAAATTATAATTCCTATGATGTAACTTCACTTGTTTTGAATGATAAAAATACAGTAGGTGTCATACTGGGTAACGGCCGCTTTGTAGGAGTGCGTATGGCCACGGATACACGCTATGGAGTTCCCGCAACCCGGCATTTTGGTTTTCCCAAAATGAGTATGCAGCTGGAGCTTGAACTGGAAAACGGCAGTAAGCAGCTTATTACCAGTGATACCTCGTGGAAGTTGACAACTAAAGGTCCGATTGTAGCCAACAGTGAATTTGATGGTAAGGAATACGATGCACGATTGGAAATGCCGGGTTGGAATGCGAACGGATTCGACGACTCTCAGTGGATGGTAGCCCGGAAAGTAACTGCCCCCAACGGCAAACTAATTGCGCAGCGAAATCCGAATATTAAAACCATGGAGGAAATTACTCCCGTCTCAATCAAAAAGGTCGGTAGTACATACATTCTCGATATGGGTCAAAACATGG
>JANJXE010000554.1 GCA_024709185.1 Paludibacter sp. | reverse complement strand
ACGACCCTATATTCAGAATTCTACGGTTGTTATAAAAATGCCGGCATTCAGTCCATTTGCCATTTACGACAGAATTCTTATTCTCGATGGAAAAGAAGGTGTTCGAAAGGAAATAATCCGTCTTCCGTCTGAACGTTCGCTTTCAACGACCAGGGATGTGGTTGGCTATGAGGATGATGCCTGGTTTGTTCAGGAAGACAAACTGTCAACATTGATTTATAAGTTAAACATTCTTACGGGAGATACATCTGTGATTAAACGGTTTAATCCTTCGCAATCGGGGGCCAGAGTGGAAATGACCTTGCGCGAAATCTCGCTTTATTCGTATAATGGAAAGAAACTACTTTTAGTGGGTTTGTCTGAATGTTCACCCAATATAAACACTGCCCGGATTGTAGTATTGAATGCCCTTACAGGTGAGGAATGTTTTTCAAAAACCGTGGAAACCGACGTTGATTTTCCGGTCAATGCCGCTGTGATGATCGGTTCCACTATTGTGTATACAAGTGGCAGAAAGGCTGTTTCTATCGATATTTCCACTGGTAGAACAAACTGGGAGGTGTATTCAGGAACTGCTGCCGACTCGATAATGCCCGGATTGTTGGTGCAAAATAATGTTGTTTTTCTTTGGGGACACAAAGCATGTAAAGCCCTGGAGTTACAGAGAGGCAATACCTTGTTCAGAAATTCGTTAGAATGTGCAAATGTGAATGGCAGTTCTCCGTGGATAGTCATTGTTGATTACGATGGCCGGTTATTAGTGTTAGATGAACAATCGGGCTCGATACATAAGGTTATACATCTTCCATCGGGCAATGAAGAGCGAAATGGCTTTTCCTATGGATGTAAACCGGGTTTTGATGGTCGGGGTGGTCTTTTACTTTTTGGAATTTATCATGGATATTATTTTGCAGAGGTGTTAAATTTTAATCTATAATATATTTTTACTAAGAAATTATGCAAAACGATGAAAATGTAAGAAAAACAGGACGTTTGTTTGTACAAAATCTGGCACTTTTCTTTACAAACAAAAAAGGAAAGACACAGATTGAAGAAGAGACAATTGACAGTGAAAATGATTCAGGGAATGCTACTATTGAACTACATGTGCGCCCGTTAGGAAATCGGATTATACGACGGCATCGTTACAAGTCGATGTATGAAAAGATAAAACGTGTAACAGATGGAGTTTCTGGCGTACAGGTTAATACCCGCTATGAATTAATGACTGATAATTTACTGGAGAGGGTACATTATTTAATGGAATGTAAAAAACGCTACAAAGATCCGTCTGTTAACCTGGAAGATATAGCCTGTGAGCTGGGTACAAATCGAACCTATATGTCGAGGGCGATAAACCAAAAGCATAAAACACGATTCAATGGTTTTATCAATACGTATCGGTATAATGAATTAATTGAATTGTTGGACCAATATCCTCACCTGAATCGTGGCGAACTGGCTAATCGTTCCGGGTTCAATTCAGTAACGACCATGTTACGTGTAATAAAGCAGCATTCAGGATTGAAATTCAAGGAATGGAAATTACAGGTATGTTCATCGACTTCCGACTTTCATATAAACAATAAATTGCAGGAACACTAATAAAATATTACTTTTGCAGCTATAATAAAAAGCTGTAATCGATGAATATATTGCTGATTGGTTCTGGTGGCCGGGAACATGCTATGGCATGGAAGATCAAACAAAGTCCTTTGTTAAGTAAGTTGTATTGTGCTCCGGGGAATCCGGGTACAGCACAGTTGGCAGAGAATCTGCCCCTTGCAACTGATGATTTTGAAGGAATAAAATCGGCTGTATTGAATAATGGTATTCAGTTGGTCGTTGTGGGTCCTGAAGATCCACTGGTGAAAGGTATCGCTGATTTTTTCCACAACGATGAACATCTGAAATCGATACCGGTTATTGGGCCCGATAAGAGTGCGGCCCGACTGGAGGGAAGCAAGGACTTTTCGAAGCAGTTTATGGTTCGGCATGGAATTCCGACAGCGGGCTATATAAGTGTGAATGTTGAAAATATTCAGGATGGAATTGACTTTTTAACGCAGGTACAGCCACCTTATGTGCTTAAAGCCGACGGCCTCGCTGCAGGTAAAGGCGTGTTGATAGTGAACGATCTTGACGAAGCTGTTGCAGAGCTTAAAGCGATGCTGGGTGGTAAGTTTGGTGTGGCTGGTGCAACAGTTGTAATCGAAGAATTTCTTTCCGGTATCGAGTGTTCGGTTTTTGTGATTACCGACGGTCAGAACTATAAAATTCTTCCTGAAGCCAAGGACTATAAACGAATTGGGAAAGGTGATACCGGCCTGAATACAGGCGGGATGGGTGCAGTTTCACCAGTGCCTTTT
>JANJXE010000438.1 GCA_024709185.1 Paludibacter sp. | reverse complement strand
CATTGCCCTCCCCAGGGACCAGGATCAAAATACGGCACTGTTCTGAAGGGAGACTGCACAACTTTCGCCATACCATCTAACAAAGTTTGGTTATGAATCATTTGTGGCTTGTTTGCTCTGTTGGAATCCAACCAATAATCGGCTTTATGAAATAACTGTTGTTTCAGTTTATCACAAATTCGCCAATCCACAAAAAATCCACGCTTGTATTGCAGACCAGGGGCTTCATCGGCATTATGAATTCCTAAATTATTGATTTCATTTTTACGCTGCCTCAGTTGAATTTCCCATCTTGACATATCGGCATACACCAAACAGTCGGGCTTTTCTGCTAGTAAAGCGGCTGCATGGCCGTAAACAATAACTAATCCGGAAGCATTTTTTATTTTTTCTCTTACAGCTTCGACCTTATTCTTATCCAGCAATGTATCGTAAGTCAATCGGGTGATATAACCGAAAATAGCATCGTCGGTTACATCAGGGTAGGTTATCTCCCGAATTCTATTTTCCGAGAGGAATACATCCTCCGAATTAATAAACAACTCAGGATTTAACGCTTTGAAACCATTTATCAGCTCATTGTGATACACGCCCTGGTAACATTCAATGACCAAAACAAAGTGTTTACTTCTCTTTGTCTGAATGTTCGATTTTATTTCTTCAATAATTGATTCCCAGCCAGTAAATATTTCTCCTTCTATATTGAAAAAGGGCATCTTGTTGTAGTCAGACATTTGAATTTATTTTACAGTGATATAGTATGAATATGTTAATCGAATGAATAGATATTTTATCCGATGCAAATATCTGACTGTTTTTTAATAAAAATATATAACTTTGTTGCGATTTACTTGTACTATCTTACGAATATAAAAACAGATATAATGATACGGCAAAAAGAAGGATTTAAAGGTCAGCGATTGATAGCTATCAGTCCGGAGATAGTAAAGACTGCACAGCTTAATGCACTGACAAACAGTATTTATATTACAAAAATTGGATTCTTTCCAGCTGTAAAATATCATTACAACAACAAGGAAAAGGGGGTTGACTATTACATTATTATATATTGTACAGCAGGCGAAGGATGGTATAAAGTAGGAGAAAAAACCTATAGTGTAACGGAAAATCAATACATCATCTTACCACCTGATACCCCATATAGTTTTGGTGCCAATGCATCAAATCCATGGACAATCTACTGGATTCATTATAAAGGAAAACTGGCTTCTTCATTTTTTCGTCCTCCAATCATTCCCATAAATATTGAAGCAAATCAAAATTCAAGATTGCAGGACAGGATTCAACTATTCGAAGAAATCTACGAGAATCTGGAATTAAGTTTTCAAAGCGATCATTACAATTATGCTTCCCTTTGTTTGTTTCATTTTCTTGCATCTTTCAAGTATGTAGATCAGTTCAGACAAATCCGCAAAAAGGAAGTAAAGGAGTTTCGATTTAGCGAGAAAGTAATTTATTATATGCGTGAGAATATTGAAAACAATTTATCGCTGGAACAAATGGCCCGGCATTTTAATTTCTCTCCATCCCATTTTTCTGCACTATTTCACGAAGAGACAAAAATGTCGCCCATCAAATATTTTATATCCTTAAAAATTGAAAAGGCCTGTCAATATCTCGAATTATCACACATGAAAATATGTGACATCCACTTGAAACTGGGATTTCAGGATGCAGCATATTTCAGCCGGATTTTCAGCAAAATGATGGGGATATCCCCTTCAAAATACAGAGTTCGGGAAATGCATATCAATAAGCTATAAATAGTATACCTACAGCGATGGGTAATGCAACTGTTTTCAGCATAGTAGTGTCATTTATTATCGACAGTAAAACTCAATATTAATCAAACTACGTAGTGTTTATTATTAAGCATTTGTTTGTACATTTGCAGGGTCTTTATCCGTTAGGATGTACAGTTTTTTTTTGCTCTATAGAATATCGCTAAAACCATGGATATTTTTGAAGATTACATTCGACAGGGAGAACCCGGCAAGACTGAAAAAGCCAACATCTGGAAAACGGCTATCGGCTTACAACAGGTTGATGGGTTAAAACCGTCGGAATACCTTATTGCAAATGCCCGGCAAAACATTGAAGGCGATATTACCATTGAGGAAGTAAAACAGCGTATCGACTCGTATTACAAACAACACCCACCTCAAACAAACGAAGACCGCACCGAAGAAGCCGATAAAGTTTCGGCAAGGATTGCAGAAATTTTGAGTGAAAAAACATTTACGTTCTCACCAGCTGAATACATTGCAATTCACCGAAGGTTATTTCAGGGAATTTACCAGTTTGCAGGTAAACTACGCGACTATAACATCACTAAACAAGAGTGGGTGCTTAATGGTGAAACGGTTGTATATGGAAGTGCCGAAAGTCTGAAAGCCACTCTTGAATATGATTTTGAACAAGAAAAAAAGTTTAACTACAAAGGCCTGAGTCAGCAGGAAATTATTGAACATATTGCTCATTTAATTTCCTACCTCTGGCAAATTCATATTTTTGGCGAAGGCAATACACGTACAACGGCTGTTTTTTTAATTAAATACCTGCGTACATTTGGCTATAAGGTTAACAACGATTTATTTGCTGAGCATTCCTGGTATTTTCGAAATGCACTTGTGAGGGCTAATTATAAAAACTATACGAAGAACATTCATGCCACCAATAAGTTTCTTCTGCGTTTTTTAGAAAACTTATTACTTGGTAAAACCCATGTTCTGAAAAACAGGGAAATGCACATTCAGCTTATTGACCCTGTAAATGACCTTGTAAATGACCCTGTAATTTCAACATTAAAAAGGAATATCGTGAATCATTTAAAACAAAACCCATCAGCAAATTACAACGAACTTGCTGATAAAACAGGATATTCTACTGCAACTATCAAAAGGCACATTCAGGAGTTAAAAAAGGCAGGCATTCTTGAGCGAATCGGAAGCGACAAAACAGGGAGCTGGAAAATTATTGAAAACTGAGACATCACCATGAAAAACCATCTTTTAATCCTCTTTTTCGCTCTTTCCTCTCCTTTATTCAGCACTTCGTATTTCCCGATAATCAGTGAAAATGCAGAGTGGCAGGTGTTGCATACCAGCTATCCCTATCAGTTTCAAATGGCTAAATCCTATTCACATCAGGTGTACACCTTGTATGGCGATACCGTAATTGAGAATGTTACCTATAAAAAAATAGTATTAAAGACGGAAGCAAACGGACAATCGCAATACATTTACTTCGGGGCCATCCGCGAACAGGATAAGAAAATCTATTACCGGGGAAATGGCTATTTCACTTCTTCCACCTATATGCCGGCTGGTCAGGCGAAAATCAATAAAGCTTCCGATTGTATGAATGAGGAAAACTGGGACAATGAGGAACTGCTTTTGTACGATTTTACTTCAAAAAAAGGAGATTTTGTGCATTGGGGATACGAACACAAACAGGTTACAGCAGAAGATTCAGTGCGCGTGGGCACAAGCTATCGCCGTAGGTTGCGCTTGTCGGATGGAGAAGAAATCGTGGAAGGCATCGGTAGTGTAGTGAGAGGGATGCTTTCAACGGTATCTCCAATGCCAATGTGCAGCGATTATTCCTATAACTGGGAGTTTGAAGGATATCGCAAAAACGGTGTACTGTTGTACAAATCTGCAAAAAGCAATTCCTCAAAAGGTTATCAAACCGTTTACTCTCACCGCAAAGCTTATTTTGCAACTGAGAACCATGTCACCACCACACTCAAAATGGACTCCTGCGCCTTTCTCAACGATTCGGTATATTATCCTGTACGCACGGCCCAACTCATTGGTAACGACTGTTACGATCCGCAGGGAGCTGGCTGGGCCGGCAGAAAAATCGTGTTCGATAAGGGCTGGAACTACTTCTTCAATGCTACCAACGACACGCTTAAGATTAAAACCGATGCGGTTCTGAACGAAAGCTGGACGCTTTATCAACAGAACAACACGACGATTACAGCTACAGTAACCCACTGGGATACAGCCAGCGTGCTCGGAGTTATCGATTCGGTTAAAACCATCACTCTGCATGTTTTCGACCCGACAATGAAGCCAATGCCTCATGCTCTGGAGAATGCAACGTTCTCCATCAGCAAGAAGTACGGCTTCACAAAAGCACTAAACTTCACCTATTTTCCGGAACAGAGCTTTACGTCCATCTCACCCGAAGCCAGGGAATTTCACCTGATTGGCCTTACCAATCCTGCACTGGGCGAACAGCGGGTCAACTGGTCGGAGGTGTTTGATTTTCAGGAAGGAGATGAGTTTCATTACCGCGAACACACCAACAACCTACCCATGCTGGGAAGCACACTGGAACTTCTCTACACCCTCCGGATTGTTAAACGCGAAAACTTTACCGATTCTATTCGGTATACACGAGAAGTGAAGATGTTGAAAAAACTCAAACAAACAACTGAAAGCGAATTCGTGACTACCTTCATGCAGTTTCAGGACACGAGCCTTATCGAGCCTAATCCGGCCTTTGAAGCTGAACCCGGAATACCGGTCTTTGTGCCGGATCAACCGGTATGTATAATCTACGGTCAACTGAATACAGGTATCAGCCTCGAATTCTACTTTTATGAAAACGGATGCTGGCGGAAGACCATGCTCATCGATGATACCTGTTATTTCATTCGCTATGCACCAGGTCGGGGCATTGTATGGGAAAGCGGTGGTTGTTGGTTATCCAGTCAGTACACCAAAGAGCAGGTATATTACAAAAAAGGAGCAAATACCTGGGGCACACCGCTGGTACTTACCCATACCAATCCGGTGAATGGCGACACCGACATTCGGGTATTCCCTACCCTGGCCACCGAAACAATAACCATAGCCTTGAACGAGCCAGCGATGTGCACTTTTCAATTGCTGAACGCACAGGGAAAAGTTGTTTTAGTTCAACAGTTGGCGCAACCATCGAATGAGATTAAAATTGGAAGCTTGCCGGATGGACTTTATTTTTATCGACTGCTAAACGACGATAAAGAATTTAAAAGCGGGAAAATAACGAAGCAGTAAAGCTTATGACCTGAATAGCCTCGTATTCAAATTTGTTTTTAACTACAAAATCACATTCACCATTGTTGTTTGCAAATGTAATTTCTTCGCACTTTTTCTTTTGTAATTCATTGAAAACAAAATTCTCAAGAAGCTTAGCTTTGTTATTCCAGAATCGATACGACACAGCATTTGTCAATCCAGTATCAACAACATATAATTTATGACTGTTGCGTACATTTTCCTTTATTGTAAAAGCAAAATTTGACACATCAGCAACTATATGACTATCATTGAGTATGCTGATGTACTTTTTAGTTGTGTTTTCATTGGTTCCTGTAGCTTTTCCCAAACTTTTATAGGAACATACAGATCCTGCATTTGAAACACTATACAGCAATAACTTTTTAAAAGTAGCAACGTCTCCGATTTGATAGCGCGAAATGCAGTCTTTCATAATAATTGAATCAAAATAACTTTTCAGCAAATTTGATTTTATATCTGTATTTTCCAGAGGTGCAATCTCAGGAAAGCATCCCCATTCAAGGCAATTATCCAGTAAACGGAGTACTTTTGAAGTCTGACTTGCAGCATCGAAATAAGAGTTAATATTATGATGCGATAATATTTCCGCAAGTGAATAGGGGAAAACCTTCTCTTCCAGGTATCTACCTGACAACAAAGTAGAGTATTCGTTATTCAAAAATGAAGAATTAGAACCAGTTACAAAGATTTTATGAAATAATCCACTGTCATAGGCACTTTTCACGAAAGTTTCCCAACCTTTTACCGCCTGAGCTTCATCGATAAACAGATAGTTGACTTTTTCTCCTGTAATTTTTTCGGCAAAGACAGCAATTTGACGAAATTGTTTTCGATATATAAATAGTTTTGTCGAAATTGTTTTCGCGATATGTCAATTTGGAACAATTGCTACACAAGCGGCAGTTCTCGAAAAAAAGGGTCTTTCGTTGAAAATAAATAAAAAAAGACGAGCTAAATTCCTTTAGTAATCGCTACTCAATTAGAATATAAAAAAGCAAATCCCCCGGATTTTTGTTGATTTCAACTTAATCCGGGGGATTTTTCTTGTTTAACTAAACACATCTTTTTGCAGTTCATTGCTGTTTTCCAGCATCCCATATTCTTCCGGACCTTCTGGAGGCAAGACCGATTGTAAGGCCAGCGATATTTCAGTATCGAGCCTGATGAGCTCTATTTCGGGGGTGAGGTATGTTCTTTTTTCCATGATTCCTGATATTTAATAGTTGATGATTGTCAGAGCCCAACACCATCTTACGGGGAGGTGTCGGGCCTGTTTATTTATCGGATGACAACCTTCATAGTTTGGTTGTTTACTTTTACCAGATAAATGCCTTGTGAAACGGTGTTGATGCGTTCTGCATTATCAGTTACCTTTCCTGCTTTTACCTGTTCTCCCACCAGCGTGTATATGGTGTAACTGCTGTTTTCCGGAGCAATAATGACTAACTCGTTATGTGCATTTACAAATACGGCCATTTTGCTGTTTTCAGAAGCATCGGCTGAGGTGGTGAAGCCCGGCGATTTAAAGACCAGACTGAAGCGGCTTTCGTTGTTGGTTGTAGCTTCGGTGGTTGTAAAACTGTATTCTGTTTCAGTGGTCAGTTGTGTTTGTGTGTTGGCCGATTTATCGAGCAAATACACATTCATTCCTTCGGGCATGTTATTAAGTTCAGTGGTTTTAATCGTTAAAGCAGCAGTCGATTTCAGGGAAAAGCCCAGCGGAATTTCCATGTTTTCGGTAATTGTGTTCAATCCGTTAATCACTACTTGTTCGTCACCGGCAATACTGTACAAATCGGGAACCGAAGTGCTGTTGTTCATCATTTTGGGCGAATCGTAACTATCGTACTCGTTGCTTGCACCTGCATCCTGATAAATCAGCAGTTCATCGCTTTGTGTGCCGTTGTGCAGTTGAAGACGTACACTGGGGCGTGTATCCTGCCGGGGTGCTTTCATCAGGTTGTCGTTGTCATCACGGTGCTCGCGCATATCGTTGTTGAAATACATTTTAGTGGCACTGGTTCCTGACTTCACCCTTACCCAAAATGCCTGCGTGGGCGGGATAAAGCGGGTAATGGTAGTGTTGGCAGTACCGTTACCTACCACATAGCTGCCTGAACCTGCACCGTTATAAGTGACAAATGTATATCCATCAAGAGTGTTTTTTGTACGATAATAATAGGTATTCTCTAAATTCGGATTAGCGGAAGCTACATCCGTCCAGTCGATGTACGAAGGATAGGGATTGCCTGCCAGGTTGAAACCTTTGCCTTTGGTGTCGTTGCGGGTTAGATCAAAAACGGTTTCGATGTTGCCGTTATTAGGTGTACCACTAAACGAAATGATAGTACCAGCATTGGCTTTGGCGATATAACCCTTACCCACAGCCATCTCACTACCTTTGTTTAGCCCTTTCCAGTAGCTGTCCGGCACACCCGGCTGACCTGTTCTGTCGGTATTATTACCTCCTTCCATATATTCGTAATAATAATCAATACCGGCAAAATCGGGAGTAGTGGAATAGCCGGGAGTTGCAGGATTCATGACAGGACTCGACAGATACCAGTTGCGTGCAGATCCCAGGTTTTGCTGGGCAGTAACTGATCCGTTGTAAGTGCCATTGTTTAGAATTGTTGCAGTTCCTGTAGCATCGCTTTGAAGGGTGATGCCGTTGGTGGCGGTAAGGGTACTTCCGCTGTTAATGTTGAGTTTTGCTCCCGGCGCAAGGGTGATGGATTTAACCGAAGAAGTCTGACTGATAGCCTGAGTTGCGTTGGCCGGGATCGACACATCTCCTCCTTCATAAGCACCCACTGATGGAGTGGATACAAAGGGAATATTGGCTTTGTCATACTTGTTGGAAGTTGAAGTTCCTTTGGAAATCAGATAGGAAGATGATGAGATGTTCCAGCGCGATGTCGAAACTGAAGCATCTGTGGAATAGCCGATCAGTGTGTTAGCTGTAGGTGCTGTAAACCAGGCTCCTTTGGTAGCATCTGTATTTGTTATTGAAAGATCGACAACATTATTTACAATATTTGGATTTGTTCCTGTTGTATTTGTCAAACCTCCTGCTGAAGTATAGTTGTTAGCTATCAATATACCAGCAGTCGTATTATCCGGATTTGCTGTAACTGCCAAATTTGCTGCAGATGTAGTACTACCATTATAATTAGTGTTATTATAAAGCAGGTTGTTCAGAACTTTATGATAAGGTGTTTTATTTTGCAGACCGCTTGTGGTATTAGTATTAATCCCAATTTTTACTGCAGTGCCAATCTTAGTCATTTTATTGTTGGCAATTGTATTATTAAGGATACTGTCAACTGAAGCATAATTTGTATTATAAGGGAAAATTAAACCTCCGTTACCCAATGAGTGAGCGCCAGATACAGGTGAGATGTAAGTAACATCATTATTATAAACTACATTATTTTTAAACGCATTCCATGCGGTATGAGATCCGCTACCCTGAATTGACATAGAAAAAATCAATCCCCTGGTATTATAATTAGCAGTTAATGTTGTGGCACTAAAGTTAACAGTAATCCGATTCTTTCTGATAACACAATTCGAGAAAAGATTTCTCCCTGATCCGTTAGATGCTTCCATGTGAACTAAAGGCGATTGCTGTGCGTCGGTTTGGGTACTTCCGGCTGTAACTGTTGAAGTGTTGTTTTCAATCAAACAATTATCAACCTGATTGAATACAGTGGCAGCAGTTCCGTTACCAATAAAAATCAATGTACCCTTGGTGTAAGAGCCTAAAAGTGTTCCTGATGCAGTAAGCGTACAATTATCTATGGTGTTATTCCTGAAATTGGTGTAACCAAAAATCCTGACCATTGTATTCCCTGCTGAGGCACTTAATGTTCCTGCATCAAAAGACCCGGTAATTTTGAATCCATCAAAAACCCGTTGCGTTGTTGTATTAGTTGTAATATACA
>JANJXE010000382.1 GCA_024709185.1 Paludibacter sp. | reverse complement strand
CGTTATTACTTCAACTTTTGCATTGGCTTGAAGTACGCCTGCCAGATAAACGTTGGCGCTATCCATACTGTTCGGTCCGGCTGTACGTACAATTCTTACATCACCAATAGTTAGTGAATAAACCCGTTCACGTGGACGAGGCTGATTTACAACCTTAGCAGATGTTATTCGTTCCTCAAACAGCACTTTGTCGTTTTTAGTGATGGCAAATACCGCAACAGCTGTGTCACCACTATTTTCCTGATTGGTAATGGTGTAACCACTGGCCAACTGATATACCGACAGGGCATTGAATCCGTTGACTTTATTTCTCGTTTTCGCTATAGAAACAGAGCCTAAACTGTTGTTATCCACACTTAATACCGAAGCTATTCTGTATTCCACCCCTTTTTCAAAATGCCTCGAACGGTAGTAGTCACTTACTGTAGCTTCGAAATTGTTTGTGAGTGTACTGTCTTTGGGCCTGTAAATAAATAACCAGTGATAGTTTTTTACTTTTTCAACCGGCATACGTATAATCAGCTGTTCGTTGTCGCCGGTACGATCGAAGAATCTCAGAATTCCTCCTTTTTTAACCCGTTTCCAGGAATACTCATACACTCCCGAAATATCCGATAAAAGAATCAGCAAGGAGTCGTTGGTTAACTCAGCAGCTTTGAAAGGAGCATCCTGATTGGGATCAGGAGCGATGGAGCCCAGCAGTACAAACTCAGGCGAAGTGGAAATTGCTTTCACTGCATCAGCCAGCGTAGTGATACTTTGATTAACAGATGCTTTCAGCGATACCTGCTCGTCCGATTTTGGGCTTTCTTCAGGATCACAGGCAATCAGGAAAATGGACGACAGAACGATGAGTGCCATCCCGAATTTAGTCTTCATACCTCTTATTTTTTTAGATTTTTAGATTTATACATACGAGAGCTTAGACTAAAGTCAAATTTAAAAGTTTAATTGCGCTGATAATTTAACTTTTAAGGAACGACTACCCGGTTATTGTGGGGTAATTTCAGTGTCTTTTCCGATGCTTCCACCAGAGTATAATTCCCGTTATCATCAAGCCCAACGCGAATAATCCCACCAATGGAACTATCAGTATGTAAAAGGGTCCCAGCAGGAAATTGTAGATTCGACCAGTATGGATTTCCTGCGAAAAATTCCATAGCGACATCGGCGATTTTTCGAGTACTTCCAACGGCATGGACGGGAATTTCTCGCGGTTGAACGGACTGTTGCTGCCTTTGTCGTAGTCGAATACCAGCGGATAATTTCCGAAGTGCATTGTGTATCCGGTAATTTTATGGTTGCCAATCGGTTTGCCAACTGATGACGGAGCATGGTAAGGTTGTTCGTCAATAAGATCCCACACCGCACCTGTTTCGTAGTTCCAGGAAAAAAGTCCATTGAATGATCCCACGCACAAGGTGTTGTTTCCCATATCATCCAGCACATTAACTCCCATTACACTGGCCGGAGGTTGCGTGTCGAAACGCTTTAGCGATGTAAACTCATCATCTGAGTAATAAAAGGCCTCGGATGAGGAAATCACATAGCGCTGATGTTCAGGCTGGTAGAGGATGCGCCGTAAACTATCGTACCAGGGATTGGGAGTATCGAGTTTGGTATAGGGGATTTTTCCCACTTTTGTGCCGGCAATAGCTATAAGAAGCGGCGGTCGCAGGAATATTCCGGTGATGGTGGTGATAAAGAGCAATACCGCCATAATCCATCCTATCTTTTTGTGCCAGCGAAAATGCCATTGAAAGTGTTTCTTGATAGATTTGCGTTCACTTTTCTGAAGTTTACTTTTCTTTAGTTTCTTTTTTCCAATGTACATCCAGGCACCTCCGACCGCGAGAAAAATAAACACGACAGCTACAAGATCGACAAGCAGCTTACCGATTTTACCATACACCTCGCCACTGTGAATGACCCACAGGGTTTTGAAAAGTCCGACTTTGTTATCGTAACCCCCCGGAGCCGGAAGGTCGAGTACCCTGAATTCTTTCAGGTTCTGAGTTAAAAGAAGGTGTGAGCGGGTCATGATAAACAGACTGTCGCCTTTAACCAGTAAATCCACCACATTTTTCTCATGCACCGGTAGTTCAATTTTCTGCCATTGCTGAAGGTCGCGGTGGTATTCATACAAGCCGAACAGCGTACCGGCAAGGATACGCTGATCGGTTGTAAAGCTGACTTTGAAGGTTTTTCGCTGATCGATTCCCTTCGGAAATCCCTGATTGAAATCAGTAAAATTTCCGAAGGTAGTATCGGTCAGCCAGATACCCACAGTTCCATATAAAAGTATGCTGTCGTTGCCAATCTTTTCGGTGCTGCGTACTGCTGCCAGGTTCCAGTCGCGGTAGGAATATTCATCGGGCAGAAACTTGCGGTCGACGCTAAAGGCCGAAAAGGTTTGCCGGTGATTCATGATAATCCCCGAAATAGAAAACAATACCAGAAAGACAGCCAGAATAAGTCCGGCCCAACGATGATACTTTTTGAGAAATTTTTTCATGAAAAAATCAGCACTGGTTAGTGAGTTGCTAATTAAAGATTAATCCAATTTCGTTTTTTTCGTTGCAAAGAAAGTCTTTTGTGTTAAATCCCACAAGATGATCACACCTCCGAGAATCATCATCCCATCCGGAACGGTACGTGCCCACATCCAGCCTTTCATTACTTCGACTGTTTCGCGCAGACGGGCGGCATAGTAACCCGACTCCATGGCCACCTGTCCCTGATGCATACCAATGAGATAGGTCGGAATGGTGTACAACAATGCACCGATGGTGAGAATCCAGAATCCATAGCGACTGAGTTTATCGTTCCATTCCAGGTTGTTGGCAAGGGCATTGGTACGCGAAGTCATGTACAGAAATGCAATGGCAATATACCCGAATGCTCCCAACAGAGCCACATGTCCATGCGGCATAATCAGATAGGTGGCATGGGTGTAGTAATTGATGGTTGGGGTGTTGATTACCATCCCGAAAAATCCTGCCCCAATCCAGTTCATAACAGCCGAACCACCAATCCACAGGAAGGGGATGCTATAGTCGAACCGTTCTCCGGCATACAGCTTTTCCCGCTGATTCTTCCAGGCTTCGATAATCATTAATGCCAACGGAAGTGGTTCCAGCGCCGAGAAAATTCCTCCCACAGCAATCCAGTATTCGTCGAGCCCCTGCCAAAAATAGTGGTGACCAACGCCCAGGGTGCCGCTCAGCGAAATAAGGAACAGTTCGAAGAACATCACACGAACGGCCGTTTTGTGGGTTATTAATCCGAGAGAAACGGTAAAAAAAGCGATTACACCAGCAGCAAAAAGTTCGAAGGTCAGTTCCACCCACAGGTGAATCACCCACCAGCGGTAATAATCGTCGACCGTGTAGTTGGGAATGATTTTGTGGACAGGCATCATCCCGGCCATATAAAGGGTTGCAATGGCAAAGGCCGACCAGATAATGGTACTAACAATCGGGTTGTTGGTGGCGGCTTTACGTATCAACGAAATAATCATCAGGAACCAGAAAACAAGTCCTATGACCAAGCCAATATCCCAAACCCGACCCAGGTTGAGCAGTTCGCGGCCTTCATTTCCCAGCCAAAACCAGGTGTCGCGCATTTGACCAGTGGCTCCCATATACATTCCGATCATACTTCCTACAGCAACCACAATCAGTGCAGCCCACAACACATTGACCAGCCATGGATACTTATGATCGCGGTTGGCTACCCAGGGTGCTATCAACAATCCACCAACCAGCCATCCCACTGCCACCCATAAAATGGCCAGTTGCGTGTGCATGGAGCGAATCACATTAAATGGAAGAATTTCCTGCGAAATCAGAAAGTCGCTGGATGGCTCGGTGTACAAGTGGGCCAGGTATCCACCCATCACCATTTGCACTACCATCAGTCCTGCCACTATAGGAATGTATTTCAGCAGTTTCTTTTGTGATGGAAAAATGGACGTTACTTTCAGAGGTTCCTCCAGTTGCTCGTTTTCTTCCTTTTTAAATAAATATTCATACGACAGGAAAACAACAATTATAGTTGCTACCCACAAAATCAGGAATTCCCACAATGAAATTTTATGAGAGAAAAAAGTTAAATCCTGATCAATGAGTGGTTCTGCCGGCCAGTTGTTCGACCATGTACGCTCGGTTCCCGGTCGCAGCGACGATGCCACCAGCTGCGACCAGTCGAAGAAAGCTGCTATCTTCACTGCTTCGTCGGCACGGATAATACCACCTCTGAAACCACGTTCCGGATCGCCGTTTACCAACATGTTTACTACATAGTCCACGTTTTTCAGGTAGGCCGAAGCGGATGCATTGGTGTAAACAGTGGTTTCCTCCACGAGTTTGGTTTCATTTCTGAAATCCTGTTTCACACGAACTTTAACAGCACCCCGCTCAATGTCGGTGAGTTCACCGTTGTTTTTACCATACATCTCCTGACCATAGTGGTCGTACAGATGGGTAGCCCTGTAATGGAGCATGTCGGTGGTAAAATCGGGACCAATGTAGGCTCCCATTCCCAGCAGGGATCCCCAGTCGGTAAGATCAAATTGCTGAAAAAGAGCTTTTCCTTCCACCACGTCATCGTAGGTGTAAAGTACCTGGCCACTTGCCGATACCACTTGCTGTGGGATAGGCGGAACTTCTTTCTGCAGGTTTGCAGTGTAATAAATCAACATCGATACCATAATGATGGCGATGATCCAGAATGAGGTAAATAACCCTTTCCGGCTCATAAATCTGTCAAGCAATGAAGGACGCATAATTTTAAATGATTAATGGGTTAATTATTAATGATTAATAAATGCTACAATAGAGTAGTATATTATTTTAAAAAAATAGCTAATACCGTTTGGCCTGTTCAAAATCGATATCGGCCAGTGTGGTATTTGTAAATACACTCAAAAATTCTTCGCGTACCTTTATCCAGGTGGCATGCATCACGCAGGGATTTTCGCAGGAGCATTCCTCGAAACCCAGCACACAGCCTGCATAGGTATCCATTCCTTCTACGGCATCCACCACATCGGCCAGGCGAATTTCGGAAGGTTCTTTGCGAAAACTGTATCCACCTTCCCGTCCCTGAATGCTGTAAATGAAGCCTTGTTTGCTCAGAGTAGTCATCAGCCTGCGAAGGTACTTATCCGAGATATTCAGTTTTTCGACCAGGGATTTTGCCGAATACAACTGTGCCGGATCTTTGGCCATATAGGTCAAAATCCGTAAAGCATATTCGGAGGTGTTGGTCAGTTTCATGAAAATTCTATCATTAAGTAGTATTTCGGCTGCAAATTTAAAGAAATATTTGAAAGTTATCACATTTAACTAAAAAAATTACCTGATTAAAGAAAAGTTTCCTATATTTGTCAGCGTATTTATCATGAAACACAGCTCTTGTCCTGATTATAAAAACTGATCCGATGAGAAAAACCGTCCCCTTCTTTTCTCTTCCACGGCGCTTCATTGCTCCTGTGGTCATTTTCGGAGGATTAATCGCCGGCCTTGGAGTATATATCATTTACATGTCGAAAGCGCATGTATATCTGGGCGATGATCCTGCAGCCTGCGTCAACTGCCACATTATGACTCCCTACTACCAGACCTGGTTTCACAATTCGCATGCGAAGTGGACTACCTGTAACG